>DATDMW010000348.1:0-16072 GCA_036518595.1 Burkholderiales bacterium | reverse complement strand
CAGGATGCCCTGGCTCGCGGTGGCCGTGTAGCTGCGCGCGCCGGCCGCTGATGCGCCGATCGCCACCGAAAGCGCGGCGAATTCCGATTCGACGTTGATGAACTCGCAGTGCTCGAGCGCACCGCTCTTCACCATCTCCCCCAGTCCCTCGACGATATGCGTCTGCGGCGTGATCGGATAGGCGCAGATCACCTCCGGCCGGCAGAGCGCGATCGTTCTGGCGATCGCGCGCGAGCCTTCGATCTGCTCAAGCATGCGCGTGGTCCGCGTCGTGTTGCGACTGCGTGCGCTGCCGTGCGACCTGCTCGTAAGCGGCCCGCGCCGCCGCCGCGTTGAGCTCGCCCGTGCGGCCGGGGAAGCGCTCGCGGATGGCCGTCGTCACCGAGTCGATGCCGACCTGCCCGCAGATCGCGGCAAATCCGCCGAGCAGGGGCGCATTCGGCAACGCACGTCCGAGATGCTCGAGCGCGAGCTCGCTCGCCGGCACCGTGCACAAATGATCGGCGGGAAATCCGCACGCGAAGTCGCCGAGGCCAAGCTCGTCGAAGCTGCGGCTCGAATTGATGAGGATGTAGCCCGAGGGCGCGAGTCCGCTGAACAGTGCGACCTGGTGCAGGAGCGTCGGATCTTGGACGATCAGCGCATCGGGATTCATCACCGGCTCGCGCAGCCGGATCTCGCGCTCATCGATCCGGCAGAACGCCATGACCGGCGCGCCCATGCGTTCCGAGCCGAAGCTCGGAAACGCCTGCGCATGACGTCCCTCGTCGAACGCCGCGACGGACAGCAGTTCCGCAGCGGTGACGACGCCCTGACCGCCGCGCCCGTGGATGCGCACCTGGAACATCGGCTCCCTCCCGATCCGAATGTTCCCGTCGGCGCTGGCCGCGCATGTTGACCCTCGTCAAACGAGGGACGAATTCCGCAGCACCAGCACAGGGACAAAGCGCTACGTCAGAGCTGCGGCAATCTTGCCGAGTCGCGCGCGGCAGCGTGCGCGCGATCACGCCTCAATGCTGCGATCCCATCAGCCGGTCGGGCAGCCACGTCGCGATCTCCGGGAAGACGCACAGGATCACGATCGCGAGCATCATGCAGGCGACATAGGGAATGGTTCCCCACATGACGCGCGTCACCGGCACGTCGGGCGCGATCGCCTGAACGATGTAGATGTTGAGCCCGACCGGCGGATGGATGAGCCCGATCTCCATGTTGATCGTCAGGATCACCCCGAACCAGACCGGGTCGAAGCCCGCGGCGCGGATGATCGGATACAGAATGGGGCTCGTCATCAGGATGATCGCCGCCGGCGGGATGAAAAAGCCGCATACCAGCAGCAGCAGGTTGATCAACGCCATCAGCACCCATTTGTTCACGTGCATGTCGGCGATCGCCTGGGCGAGCGTCTGCGTCAGGTACAGCGACGTCAGCATGTAGCCGAAAAGCACGGCGGCGGCGATGATCATCAGGATCATCACGGATTCGCGGGTCGTGTCGCGCAGGATCTGCCACCATTGCGCAGGCCGCCACATCCGATAGATGATGACGGCGAGTACGAAGCACAGCGCAGCGCCCACGCCCGCCGCCTCGGACGGCGTCGCGACGCCACCGTAGAGCACGTACATCACGCCGACGACGATGACCAGAAACGGCGCGATCTTCGGGATCGACGTGAATTTCTGGCGCCACGAATAACGAAAATCCGCGGCATGCGCGCGAAAGCCGCGCTTCCAGATGATGAACAGCGTCCAGAGCATGAAGAGCCCGGTGAGCAGCAGGCCCGGGAACACGCCCGCGAGAAACAGCCGGCCGATCGACGTTTCGGTCGCGATGCCGTAGAGAATGAACGTGATCGAGGGCGGGATCAGGATGCCGAGCGTGCCGCCGGCGCAGATCGATCCGGTCGCGACGTCGTCGGGATAGCCGCGGCGGCGCATCTCGGGAATGCCCATCTTCCCGATCGCTGCGCAGCACGCGGGCGACGAGCCGGTCAGCGCCGCGAACAGCGCGCAGGCGCCGAGGTTCGAGATCACGAGGCCGCCGGGCACGCGATACAGCCATCGATCGAGCGCCTCGTAGAGATCCTTGCCGGCCGGCGACGAGCCGATCGCCGCGCCCATCATCACGAACATCGGGATCGAAACCAGCGTGAAATCGTTCAGTCCTGAATAGAACGTTTCCGCGACGACGTGCATCGCGTCGAGGCCCTGAAAGAGCAGCACGAAAACGATCGAGATCGCGCCGAGGCCGAACGCGACGGGCGCACCCGACATCAGCATCGCGAGAGTCACGACCAGGACGATCAGGCCCTGATGGGTCGGCGTCATCGAGTCACCTCGCCGACCGGACGAAACGCCGTCGTCATTCCGTCAGCTCCGCCTTCGCGGCGTTCGCCGAAACGGCCGCCGCATCGTCACCCACCGGTATGTCGAACGGCGGATCGCGGCCGCTCACGAGCCGCGCGATGTCGCTCGCGTATTGCAGCGTGAGCAGGCCGAGGCCGATCGGCATCGACGAATAAGGAATCCACAGCCGCGCCCGCCACATCGTGTCGGAGACCCAGCGGTTGTCCCATGCCTCTTTCCAGAACAGGAACGTCATCACCGTCATGACGGCGCAGAACGCAGCCGAAACGATGGCCGCGAACAGCGCGAGCGCATAGCGGCCGCGCGGCGACAGGTGCAGCGGCAGCACGTTGACGTTGACGTGGCCGCGCGTCAGCAGCACGTAGGGGCTGCCGACGAACGTCGCGGCGATCAGGCAGTAGGTCGTGAAATCGGTCTGCCAGATCGTGCTCTCGCCGATGACGTAGCGCACGAACACCATTTCGCACACGACGACCACGCCCGCCGCGATCATGCCGGCGGCGACGAAACCGCACAGCTGCGAGATCGCGCGCATGACGCGCACGTAGCCTTGCATCGGCTGCCTCCCTCGCGGATGAAAAAAAGGGCGGCTCGCGCCGCCCTTCCCGTCCGCGGTCCTATTTGACCGCGAGCGCCTCGTCGATCAGCTTCTTGCCGTTCGGCACTTCCTTGGCGAACTCGGCGTACGAGCTGCCTTGTGCGACCTTGACCCACTGGTCGTACTCGCCCTTCGTCAGGGTCACGACCTCGACGTTGTGCTGCTTGAACACCTTGACCATGTCGTCGTCGAGCTTCTTCGCTTCCTTGGCGAAGTACTCCTGCGACTTGCGGCCGGCCGCCATGATCACGTCCTGCTGCTTCTTGTTCAGGCGGTTGAACGTCTTCTTCGACATCAGCACCGGCTCGTACATGAACCAGAGCGCGTTCTCGCCCGGAGCGGTGAGGCACTTCACCTGCTCGTAGATGCGGAACGAGACGAAGCTGCCCGAGCTCGTGTCGGTCGCGTCGGCGACGCCGGTCTGCAGCGCGTTGTAGACCTCGTTCGAGGGCACCGAGACGATCGAGGCGCCGGCCGCCTGCCACATGGCCGCGAACGTGGGGCCCGCGGAGCGGATCTTCAGGCCCTTGATGTCGGCGGGCGTCTTGATGCAGGCCTTCTTCGACGCGACCGCGCCCGCGAGCCAGGCGTCGGCCAGCACGACGACGCCGGCGCGGTCGATCTGCGCCTTGATGTCCTTCATGAACTGCGAGTCGCCCATGCGCTGCGCCCGATCGTGGCTGCGCACCAGCGCCGGCATCAGCGTCGCGCCGAAGGCGCGCACCTTGCCGCTCGCGTAGTCGAGCGGGAACGACGAGATGTCGAGCTGCCCGTTGACCAGGGCGTTCCATTGCTCGTTCGGCTTGAACAGCGACGCGCCGGGATAGACCTGGATGTCCAGGTCGACGTTGGCGGCCTTGGCGTCGCGCGCGATGATCTGGACCATCTCGTCGCGCACGTCGCCCTTACCGCCGGGAAACTGGTGCGACGCGCGCAGCACGGTCGGCGCGGCGAGCGCCGCGTTCGCAAATAGGGCTGTGAAAGCGCCGGCGACGATGGCCGTCAGCGCGACGGTAGTGAGCTTTCTCATTGCAGACCTCCTCCGGGTATCGATGAACGGCGGTCCGCCCGCTTTGTGCCTGCACGCGGGTGGGGCATCCGCCAGAATTCCTCCGGCCGGTATTCTAAGCACCTTTCCGCCCGCGGACCAAATCCGGGCTCTCAGGCCCCGGGACGCTCCAGCAGCATCTCGATCAGCGTGCCGAGCTCCTTCTCCTTGCGGGTGAAGTAGTGATCGGCGCCGTACACCATCGCCTGACGGGACCCCGGCACGCGCGAGAGCACCCGCGCGCGCTCGGGCGCCCCGGCGAGGACGGCGGGCAGATCGTGCTCGGCGTAGATGTCGAAGATCGGCACGCGTCCGGCCGTGCCCGGCTCGAACTCGCCGCTCGAGATCCCGAGCGCGATCCAGGCGGCGATCGGCGCGTCGGGGTTGCGCCCCAGATAGTGGTTCGCCATGCGCGCGCCCATGCTGTGCGAGAGCAGGACGATGCGCCGGTATTTCTTCGCGCGCAGCCACGACACCGCCGCGTCGATACGGTCGGACCCTTCCGTGAACAGCCCGGGATAGCGCTCGGCGGGCTCCCCCGCGGCGAGCACCGGCATCTGGATCGAGAGCGTGGTCCAGCCCGCGTCGGCGAGCGACGTGCGCAGGCTGCCGATCACGCCATAGTCGGGATTCACGCCCAGGCCGTGCACGAGCACGATCGCGCCGCGCGCGGCCTTCGCTCCTTGCCCGGGCTCGGTGAACAGCCCGAGGAATTTCTTCTGCGGCCCCGGCGGCTGCAGCCAGACGGCGCTGCCGACGACGAGCGTCGGCACGATCTCGTCGGCCCAGCGCTGCTCGCGCGCATCGTCCGAATGCAGGCCGGAGAGCTCCGTGCGCGCCGGCGTGCACGCGGCGACGACGCAGGCGAGCGCGAGCCAGGCGAGGCGGGCGGCGGATGCAGACGATGCCATCGGTCCCTCGAGCGGATGCCACCGCATTCTAGCCGCGCCCGCCGGGAGCCGCGGAGCTTTCAGCTAAACTACAGCTTTCCACCGCGCGCCGCTCCTGCCTGCCATGACCCCCGGGATCCGCCTGAGCCGAGACGGACATGTCGCGACGGTCGCGCTCGACAATCCCGGCAAGCTGAACGCGATCACGCTCCGGATGTGGGAGGATCTCGCGCGAGTCATCGGCGAGCTCTCCGCCGACGACTCGCTGCGCTGCGTCGTGATCCGCGGCGCGGGCGAGGACGCGTTCGCCGCGGGCGCCGACATCGCCGAGTTCGCGCGCGTGCGCGACAACCGCGAGCAGGGGAAGCTCTACCACCGCAAATACGTTTACGGCGCGCTGCGCGCGGTCGCCGACTGCCGCCATCCCACCGTCGCGATGATCCGCGGGGCGTGCGCGGGCGGCGGCCTCGAGATCGCGTGCCAGTGCGATCTGCGCATCTCCGGCCGCTCGGGCCGCTTCGGCGTGCCGATCAACCGCCTCGGATTCGCGATCGCGTACGACGAGCTGGCGTCGCTGCTGCCGCTCGCGGGGAAGGCCGTCGTGCTCGAGATCCTGCTCGAGGGCCGCATGCTCTCGGCCGACGAGGCCTACGCCAAGGGGCTGCTGACCCGCGTCGTCGCCGACGAGGAGGTCGAAGCCGAGGCATACGCCACCGCGCGCCGCATCGCCGACGGCGCGCCGCTGGTCGCGCGCTGGCACAAGCAGTACGTGCGCCGCCTGATGCCGCCCGCGATCCCGCTCTCGGAGAGCGAGCTCGACGAGAACTTCGCCTACTTCGCGACTGAGGACTACCGCATCGGCCAGCGCGCCTTCCTCGAGAAGAAGAAGCCCGGCTTCGTGGGGCGCTGATGGGACCGCTCTCGCACATCCGGGTGCTCGACCTCTCGCGCGTGCTCGCGGGCCCGTGGGCCGGGCAGAACCTCGCCGACCTCGGCGCCGAGGTGATCAAGGTCGAGCGCCCCGGGACGGGCGACGACTCGCGCGCCTTCGGCCCGCCCTGGGTGAAGGACGCCGCCGGCCGCGACACGAAAGACAGCGCGTACTACACGTCGGCGAACCGCGGCAAGAAGTCGCTCACGCTCAACATCGCCAAGCCCGAGGGCCAGCGGATCGTGCGCGAGCTGGCGAAGATTTCCGACGTGCTGATCGAGAACTACAAGTTCGGCGACCTTCCCCGCTACGGCCTCGGCTACGAGGACCTGAAGAAAATCAACCCGCGCCTGATCTACTGCTCGGTCACCGGCTTCGGCCACACCGGCCCGTACCGCGAGCGCCCCGGCTACGACTTCATGATCCAGGGCATGGGCGGCATGATGAGCGTCACCGGCGAGCCCGACGAAGCCCCGGGCGGCGGGCCGCAGCGCGCCGGCGTGCCGGTCGCCGACATCATCACCGGCATGTACGCGTCGATCGCGATCTGCGCCGCGCTCGCGCACCGCGCCGAGACCGGCGCCGGCCAGCACCTCGACCTCGCGCTGCTCGACTCGCAGATCGCGCTGCTCGCGTACCAGAACACGAACTACTTCGCGACCGGCAAGCCGCCGAAGCGGATCGGCAACCTGCATCCGAACATCGTTCCGTACCAGCCGTTCCGCACGAAGGACGGCAGCGTCATCCTCGCCTGCGGCAACGACAATCTCTACCGCAAGTTCTGCGAGGCGGCGGGCTGCGCCGAGCTCGCAGACGATTCGCGCTTCGCGACCAACGGCAAGCGCGTCGAGAACCGCGCCGAGATGACGCGGTTGCTCGCGCAGGTGTTCGCGAAGCGCACGACGCACGAGTGGGTGGAGCTCCTGGAGGCGGCCGGCGTCCCCAACGGACCGATCAACGACGTCGCGCAGGTGTTCCAGGAGCCGCAGGTCGTGGCACGGGGCGTGAAGCTCGAGCTCGAGCATCCCGTCGCCGGGCGCCTGCCGACGGTCGCGAGCCCGATGCGCTTCTCGGCGACGCCGGTCGAGCACCGGCTCGCGCCGCCGGTGCTCGGCCAGCACACCGACGAGGTTTTGCGCGGACTGCTCGCGCTCGGCGACGCCGAGATCGCCCGCCTGCGCGCCGACGGCGTGATCTGAAAGAACCTCGTCCGTTCGCATCGCGGTCCTGTCATAGCGTCGCCCGACGACGACGTATACGCTGAGTCCATCTAGTCCGGGAGGGCCGGAGGGATGGATGAAGCGCGTCCACGGGCCCCCCCATTTGCGGGTCGGGCCCGTCGTCCTGGCCGTCGCCGTGTGCGCGGCCGCCGTCGCAATCTCGGGCAGAACGTCCAGCTGGAGCCCGGCGGCGCTCGTCCCGGGCTTCGTGCTCTCGGAGTGGAAGAGCGGCCTCGAGCACGACGGCCGCGAGGTCTACGACCAGCGCATGCGGATCGTCGACGCGGTCGGATTGAGACCGGGCATGACCGTCGCCGACATCGGCGCGGGCACCGGGCTGTTCGCGCGCCTGTTCGCGCGGCGCGTCGGGCCGACCGGCCGCGTCTACGCGACCGACGTGTCGCGCTGGGCGGTGCTGAAGACGACCGTCCTCGCGCGCGCCGAGCACCTCGGCAACCTGACCGCCGTCGTGAACGGCGAGGCCGACACCGGCCTGCCGCCGGCCTCGCTCGACGTCGCCTTCCTGTGCGACGTCTATCACCACTTCGGCAAGCCGTGGACGATGCTGCACTCCATCTACCGCTCGCTCAAGCCGGGCGGACGCCTGGTGCTCGTCGACTACGACCGCGTCCCGGGACGCTCGCCCGCGTGGATCCTCGAGCACGTGCCGGCGCGCTTCGACAAGGCGAGCGTGCTGCGCGACTTCGAGGAGGCCGGCTTCCGCCTGCGCGACGAGGAGACCTTCCTCTCGGAGAACTACCTGGTGGTGTTCCAGCGGCCCTGATCGAGGCTCACCACAGGGCGATCAGCATCCGAGTCGCGACGACAAAGAAGAGCACGGCGAAGACGCGCCTGAGCCAGCGCGTCGGCGTGCGATGCGCGACCGCCGCGCCGAGCGGCGCCGCGAGCACGCCCGCGACCACGACGCCGGCGAGCGCCGGCAGATAGACGTACCCGACGCTCCAGGCGGGGAGCGCCTGCTCGCCGAAGCCCGCGATCATGAAGCCAACCGAGCCCGAGAGCGCGATCGGCAGCCCGATCAGCGAAGCGGTGCCGATCGCCTCGATGAGCGTCACGCCGCACCACATCATGAAGGGGATGGTCATGAAGGCGCCGCCAACGGCCGCGAATGCGGCGATGCCGCTGAAGAGGAACCCGGCCGCGAACATCCCGGCCGTGCCGGGCAGATCGCGCGATGCCCGCGGCCTGATGTCGATCAGCATGCTGGTCGCCGCGGCATATATCACCAGCGTGAAGATCGCGGCGAACCCCGCGGTCGAGACGTAGCGCGAGAGGAACGACCCGATCACGCCGCCGGCGAGGATGCCCGGGGTCATGCGCCTGGCGATGTCCCAGCGGATCGCGCCGCGCTGCGCGTGCGCGCGCACGCTCGCGACCGAGGTGAACAGGAAGGTCGCGAGCGCGGTGCCCACGGCGAGGTGCATGAGGTGCGCGCGCGGCAGGTCCTGCGCCCCGAACAGCGCGACCAGCATCGGTACGATGATCGAGCCGCCGCCGATGCCGAGCATCCCGGTGAAGAATCCGGCGACCGCGCCGGTGACGAGGTACCCCAGCCACCATCCCAATTCCATCTCAGCCGATGCTCGAGAGATAGTCGCGCACGCGCGAGCGCTGCGCCGCGCTCATGTGCAGGCCGCACTTCGTGCGCCGCCACAGCACGTCGTCGTCCTCGCGCGCCCACTCGTGCGCGACGAGGTAGTCGACCTCGCGCTGGACCAGCCCGCCGCCGAAATCCTCGCCGAGACCCGGGCGCGAGCTCGCGTCGCCGATGACCGCGTCGGCGAGCGTGCCGTGGCGCCGCAGCAGGCGCGCCAGCCAGGGCGCGGGCAGCCCCGGGTGCCGGCGCACGCAATCGTCGAACACTTCGGTGAAGCTGCGGTCGCGGAAGTCGCCGCCGGGCAGCGGCTCGGTGCGGGTCCAGGCGCGCGTGCCCGGGAAGCGCCGGCCGAGCTTCTCCATCGCGTGCTCGGCGAGACGCCGGTACGTCGTGATCTTGCCGCCGAAGACCGACACGAGCGGCGCCTCGCGCCCTTCGCTTCCCTCGTCCACGAGCAGATGGTAGTCGCGCGTCACCGCCGACGGATCGCGGCTGCCGTCGTCGTACAGCGGGCGCACCCCCGAGTAGCTCCACACGACCTGAGCGGGCGCGATCGGGCGCTCGGTGTAGCGGCTCGCCGCCGCGCACAGATACTCGATCTCCTCCGGCGAGATCTTCGCCTCGAAGTCGTGATCGCCGACCGCGATGTCGGTGGTGCCGACCAGGGTGAACTCGCGCTCGTAGGGAATGAGGAAGATCACGCGCCGGTCCGGGTTTTGCAGGATGAACGCGTGGCGCTTCGCGTGGATGCGCGGCACGACGATGTGGCTGCCTTTCACCAGCCGCACCTTCGCCGGGATGTCGACGCCGAGCACGCCCGCGAGCACCTGCTTCACCCACGGCCCCGCCGCGTTCACCAGCGCGGCGGCGCGCACCTCGCGGCCGCCCGAGCGCGACTCCAGGCGCGCCACCCACTCGCGGCCCTCGCGCCGGGCGTGCGCGAGGCGGGTGCGCGTGGCGATCTCGGCGCCGTGCGCGGCGGCCGAGCGCGCGTTCAGCACGACCAGCCGCGCGTCGTCGACCCAGCAGTCGTGGTACGCGAAGCCGCGCGCGAACTCGCGCTTCAGGCCGGCGCCGAAGCCTTCGGCGTCGAGCGGCACCGCCCGCGAATGCGGCAGCGAGCTGCGTCCGCCGAAATAGCGGTGGCCGAGATGATCGTAGAGGAACAGCCCGGCGCGGATCATCCACGCGGGCCGCAGGTGCTTCTCGTGCGGCAGCACGAACTCGAGCGGCCAGACGATGTGCGGCGCGATCTTCAGCAGCGCCTCGCGCTCCGCGAGCGCCTCCGCCACCAAGCGGAACTCGAAGTACTCGAGATAGCGCAGCCCGCCGTGGATCAGCTTGGTCGAGGCCGAGGAGGTCGCGTGCGCGAGGTCGCCCCGCTCGACCAGCAGCACCTTGAGGCCGCGGCCGGCGGCGTCGCGCGCGATGCCGGCGCCGTTGATGCCGCCGCCGAGGATGAGCAGGTCGTAGTTGGCCACGCCGCGGCCGATTATAAGCGCGCGGCTAGAACTCCCATTGCACGCCGGCGCCGACGCTCGACCAGTCGTTGTCGATGACCGCGGCGCTCGAGCGGTAGCGCGAGCGCATCAGCTCGAAGCGCATCTGCAGGCTCTCGCCGATCCTGTAGTTGAGGACGAGCTCGGCCTGCGTGAAGCGGTCGTCGCGGCGCACGCCGAAGAGCGGATCGACGTCGCCGAAGCGCAGGCGCTGGAACATGAGCGCCGGGTGCACGGCCCAGCGCGCTGCCGGCTTCGCGTCCCACGCCAGCCGGATCAGCGTGCCGCGCACGTCGAGCGTGGGATCCTGCTGCCGGTTGTCCTCGCGCGAGAGCGTGAGCTGCGCGGTGTAGGCGGACTGCCAGCGGTCCTGCGCGCCCCAGCGCAGGTTGCCGGTGACGGCGCGGTAGTCGGCGTCGAGGAAGGCGTTCTCGCCCGGGTGCTCGTAGCGCGAGACGTTCAGCGCGCCGTACGCCGAAAGCTGCCTGCTGAAGGCGCTCACCGCCTCGGCAACCAGGGTGTTCACGCGGCGGAACGACTGCCCGCCGACGTCCCACTGCTGGCGGCCGCCGCGCAGGCCGTAGACGACCGAGCCGGCCGTGTACTGCACGCCGGCGTCGCCCTCGGCGATCGCCGTGTCGAACTCGCTCGAGCGCACGCCGGTGCGCGAGTCGACGCTCGCGTTGGCGACGCACTTGAGCTGCGCGCCGCATGGCGCGTTGAGATTCGCGCCGCCCGCGAAGTGCCGGTAGGTATCCGATTTTCGGACGGGGTCTCCGGGGAGCAGCAGCACCGGCCCATCGCCGAGCTTGATCTCGTTCGCGCGCGTGACCTCGTAGGTGAGGCCGGTCTCGAGCTTCCCGCCGAAGACGTCCTGCGACTGGCTGCGCGCCGCGCCCGGCGTGACGGCGTGCGCGAGGGGGGCCGCGAGCGCGGCGAGGAGGACCAGGAGGCGCATGGGACCAGTGTGCCGGGACGCGGCGCTTCGCCTTTGACCGCCCGCAAGGCGCGCGCACGAGCAAAAAAACGGCGCCCCGGCGGGATCCGCCGGGGCGCCGCCGAGACCGGGGAGGAAGGGTCTCTGTTCCTGCGGGTCCTTACGGACGGGTCGTCGTGCAGGTCACGATCTCGACGCCGGGCTGGCCGGGGACCGGGGTCGCGAAGCATTTCGCGCTCCGGGCCTGGGCGGGGATGGCGACGGCGCCCATCGCGCCCATCAGCGCGACAGCGATTGCGAGCACACGAACTTTGTTCGACTTCAGCATGATCATCTCCTGGGTGGGCAAGTCGGGCCCTCGAGGGGCGACGCCCTCCCTGTCGCAGGAGCCGTGCCTGCGTCATCAAAAAACTATATCCACGATCTTTCATGCACTTGGGATAATGCGGTCCTTTCACCCGGGGGATATCCCCCGGGGCATCGGACCCCATCTTTTTTGAGATGGGTCAAAAGCCCCACAGCCGCGCCGCCCAGAATTCCCGTATGCCCCTCGATCCCCTCAAACGCCCCTTCAACCTGCTGCGCTGGTTCTCGCTCGCGAGCCTGGTGGTGATCGCCGGCATCGCCGTGCTGAACGCCATAGTCCTTTCGGACTTCCTCACCAAGCGCCTGCTCGAGCGCGAGGGCCACGTCACGCGCGACATCGTGCAGAACCTGCTGAGCGCCGACGGCTCGTATGCCTATCTCGATCACCCGGACGATCCGGCGCTCGCCAAGCGCTTCCGCGGCACGATCGATCACTTCAATGCCATGCGCGACGTCATCCGCAACAACGTCTATTCGCGCAGCAAGGTGATGCTCTGGTCGAGCGATCCGGAGCTGATCGGCAAGGAGCTCGGCGAGAACGACGAGCTCGACGACGCGCTGAAGGGCGAGCTGGTCATCAACTCCGGCCGCATCACCGACGAGCTGCGCAAGAAGCCCGAGCACGTCGGCCTGCATCCCGAGAGCGACTTCTTCGTCGAGACCTACATCCCGGTGCGCGACCCCGAAGGCACGCGCGTGCTGGGCGTGGTCGAGATCTACAAGGCGCCGGTCGAGCTGACCGCGGCCATCATCGAGGGACGCAAGCAGGTGTGGGCGGCGGCGATGCTCGGCGCGCTCGTGCTCTACGTGACGCTCTACTGGGTCGTGCGCCGCGGCAACGAGACGATCCGCAGGCAGCAGGAGCGGCTGCACGAGGCCGAGACGCTCTCCACCGTCGGCGAGCTCGCCTCCTCGGTCGCGCACAACATCCGCAACCCGCTCGCCTCGATCCGCACCTCGGCCGAGCTCGCGCTCGAGATGAAGGGCGAGGACTGCACCGAGCAGGCGCGCGACATCATGACCCAGGTCGACCGCGTCGAGGCCTGGATGCGCGAGCTGCTGCGCTTTTCGCGGCAGGAGCCCGGCCAGCGCGCGCCCGTGGACGTCGCGGCTCTCGTGCGCAAGTGCTTCAACGACATGGCGCGCGACTTCGAGCGGCGCAACCTCGTCGCGACCGTCGCCGACGAGGGCCAGGGCGCGCGCATCGACGCCGACTCGACGCTGCTCGAGCACGCGCTGCACAGCGTGGTCGCGAACGCGGTCGACGCGACGCCCGACGGCGGCCGCATCGAGGGCAAGGTCGCGCGCAACGGCGCCGGCCGCGTGCAGATCCGCATCCGCGACACCGGCAAGGGCATCGCGCCGGCCGACCTGCCGCACGTGTTCCGCCCCTTCTACACGACCAAGCCGCACGGCTTCGGCCTGGGCCTGGCGCAGGTGCGGCGCGCGGTCGAGCGCTTCGGCGGCCAGGTGAAGATCGACAGCGCGCCCGGGGCCGGCACCACCGTCACCCTGGAGCTGCCGAGGGCCGTCTGACATGCCGTCGCTGCTGCTGATCGAGGACGAGGACACCCTCGCGAAGAACGTCCAGCGCTACCTCGCGCGGCAGGGCTGGGACGTCGAGCTCGCGGGCACGGCCGAGTCCGGGCTCGCGCAGCTGGCGAAGCTGCAGCCCGACGTCGTGGTGCTCGACTTCCAGCTGCCCGGCATGGACGGTCGCGCCGCGCTCGCGACGATCCGCGAGCGCGACCCCGACGCGCGCGTCGTCATGGTCACCGGCCAGAGCAGCGTGCAGCTCGCGGTCGACGCGATGAAGGCCGGCGCCGCCGACTTCCTGCCGAAGCCGCTCGTGCTCGCCGACCTGAAGCGCGTGCTCGACAAGCTCGCCGGCGAGGGACGCATGCGCAAGGCGCTCGCGTACTACCACGCGCGCGACCAGGGCTGCATGTCGCAGATCCTCGGCGAGTCGCCCGCGATGATCGAGCTGAAGGAGCGCATCCGCCTGGTGCTGCGCGCCGAGGCCGGCGACACCGGCGGCCCCGCGCCCGCGATCCTGATCACGGGCGAGACCGGCTCGGGCAAGGAGATGATCGCGCGCGCCTGCCACTCCGAGAGCCGGCGCAAGGACGGGCCGTTCATCGAGATCAACTGCGCGGCGATCCCCGCGAACCTGCTCGAGGCCGAGCTGTTCGGCTACGAGAAGGGCGCGTTCACCGGGGCCAACGAGCGCAAGATCGGCCTGATCGAGGCGGCGGACGGCGGCACGCTGTTCCTCGACGAGATCGGCGAGGCCGACGCCTCGACGCAGGCGAAGCTGCTCAAGGTGATCGAGGAGCAGCGCATCCGCCGCGTCGGCAGCGTGCAGGAGCGGCGCGTCGACGTGCGCATGATCGCGGCGACCAACCAGCTGCTCGAGGAGCGCGCGCGGGAAGGGAAATTCCGGCCCGACCTGCTCTACCGCCTGCGCGTGATCGAGCTGAAGGTGCCGCCGCTGCGCGCGCGCGGCGAGGATATCCTGCTCCTCGCCAACCGCTTCCTCGGCGAGTTCGCCAAGCGCTACGGCAAGCCGGGTCTCGCGTTTACGCCCGCCGCGCTCGACCGCCTGACGCGCCACGACTGGCCGGGCAACGTGCGCGAGCTGCGCAACCTGATCGAGCAGGCGGTGCTGCTCGCGCGCGGCGCGACGATCGACTATTCCGATCTCGGGCTGCCCGCCGTCGAGACCTGCTCGGCCGCCGCCGCGCCCGAGCCCGAGGCGCCGCAGGTGACGCTCGAGCTGGCGCAGGTCGAGAGGGATCTATTGCGCCAGGCGCTCGAGCGCACGGCGTGGAACGTGACGCAGGCCGCGCGCATCCTGGGAATCACGCGCGACACGCTGCGCTCCCGGATCGAGAAGCACGGGCTGGCGCGCCCGGCGGAGCCCTCGGCCCCCGTCGTCAACGCGTAGGCGCGAGCGCCTTCGGCTCGGGCGCGACGCGGAAGCTCGCGGTGACGGCGACGCCGTCGCCCGACGCGAGGTTCTCCGCGGCCATCGCCCCGCCGTGGAACTCGGCGATCACGCGCGCGATGTAGAGGCCGAGGCCCAGGTGCGGCTCGGCGCCGGGCTTGTCGGCGCGATCGCCGCGCACCGAGACCATCGCCTCGAACAGCTTCGCCCGCATCGTCTCGGGCAGGAGCGGTCCCCTGTTCTCGACCCGCAGCCGCGCCGCATTGCCCGCGGCGTCGAGGCGCACGAGGATCGGGTCGCCGCTCGTCGAGAAGTCGGCCGCGTTCGCGACCAGCTTGTCGAGCAGCTGCGCCGCCAGGTCGGCCGATCCCGAGACCGGCACCGGCACGCCCGGCAGGTGCAGCTCGAAGCGCCGGTCGGGATACGCGAGGCGGTAGCCGTCGACCGAGCCGCGCACCACCGCGGCGAGGTCGAAGCGCTCGCGCTCCAGGGACGACAGGCCCTGCTCCAGGCGCGTGGCCTCGCTCATGCGCGTGAGGATCGTGCCGAGCCGCCGCAGCCCGTCTTCGGCGCGGCCGATGTAGACGCGCGCCTCCTCGGCCGTGGGCGAGAGCTTCAGGTTCTCGAGCGAGGAGCGCACCACGGCGATCGGCGTGCGCAGCTCGTGCGACATGCGGCTCGCCAGTCCCTCGAGGTAGGCGTTGTACTGCCCGAGCTTGCCGAGCAGCGCCGAGAACGAGCGCGACAGATCGCCAATCTCGTCGCCCGAGCGCTGCGCGGTGACGACGTGCGCGAGCCGGCCGCGCGCATCGATCGCCGTCTCGGCCTCGTCGCGCAGGCGCCGGATGCGCGAGGAGATGCCGGTCGCGAGCCAGATCAGCACCCCGGCGGCGACCGCGAACACCGCGAGCGTCACCACCAGCAGCCGCTCGAGCGCGCGGCTGCGCGCGGTGAGGATCGAGTTGGTCGTCTCCTCGGCGACGACCGCGCCCGCGACATCGTCGCCGCTCCACACCGGGTGCGCCGCCGTCATCACCACCGCCTGTCCGTCGGGCGTGCCGCGCAGGCCGACGTCGGGCACGCCGCGCAGGGCCGCGGCGATCTCGCGGCCGTTGGCGAGCGCGTCGTAGCCGATCGTGTCGTCGAAGTTCTCGCTCGGGCGCGGGAACAGCTCGCCGAGCACCCGGTGCGCCCAGCCTTCGTTCTCGTCGCCCTCGGGACGGCGCAGCGTGCCGGCGAGCGCGAGCACGCGCAGGTCGCGCGACACGACCCAGACGCGCGAGGTGGTGTGCTGCACGCCGCGCAGGATGTCCGCGATCTCGCGCGGCTCGTCGCGCGGCGAGGACTCGCGGGCGATGATCGACGGCGGCCGCGGGGCGGTGGGGGCGGGCGGCGCCGAGCCGTCGGGCGCCGCGGCGTCGGGCTTCGGCGGGTCGCCGGCGCCGCCGGCCTCGCCGCGCTGCGCGGCGAGGCGCGCGAGCTCCTGCTCGGCGCGCACGCGCGGATCGGCCTCGCGCTCGACGCGCGGCGCCATCAGGCCGGGCCGGTCGTGCAGCGCGGTCGCGATCGCGCGCGCGGTCGCGAGCAGCGCCTGCTCCTGTCCGTCGAGGAGGAAGCGCTCCATCTCGCGCACGTACTCGTAGCCCGCCCAC
>DATDMW010000347.1:0-2213 GCA_036518595.1 Burkholderiales bacterium | reverse complement strand
TGGCGGGCGAGAGGTTCTGCGTCCGCAACCGCGGCGTGCACGCGGTGGTGGAAGGGGTGGGCGACCACGGCTGCGAGTACATGACGGGCGGCACGGTGGTCGTGCTCGGCGGCACGGGCCGCAACTTCGCTGCCGGCATGTCGGGCGGCATCGCCTACGTCTTCGACGAGGACGGCGAGTTCGTCAAGCGCTGCAACACCGCGATGGTCGACCTCGAGCCCGTGCTCTCGGAATCCGAGCAGCAGGCCAAGATCGCGCGCGAGCTCTGGCACCTGGGCGAGGCCGACGAGCTCGTTCTGCGGCGCCTGATCGAGAGCCACGCGCGCAGCACCGGCAGCCGCCGCGCGCACGAGCTCCTGGAATCGTGGGGGATGATGCGGCTGCGCTTCGTGAAGGTCTTCCCGAAGGAATACCGTCGCGCGCTCACCGAGCTGGCGGCATCGGGCAAGAAGGCCGCCGCGTAATACGAACAAACGGGGACGGGCAAGAACCGAGAATGGGAAAGATCACCGGGTTTCTGGAATACCAGCGGCTTCAGGAAGCGACCGAGAACAAGGACGCGCGCAAGAAGCATTACCACGAGTTCGTGCTGCACCTGGCCGACAACGAGGCGTCGGTGCAGGGCGCGCGCTGCATGGACTGCGGCATCCCGTTCTGCATGACCGGCTGCCCGGTCAATAACATCATTCCCGACTGGAACGACCTGGTGTACCGCCAGGACGTGCGCGCGGCGCTCGACGTCTTGCACCAGACGAACAATTTTCCCGAGTTCACCGGACGCGTGTGCCCCGCGCCGTGCGAGGCCGCCTGCACACTCAACATCAACAATGACCCGGTCGGCATCAAGTCGATCGAGCACTACATCGCCGACAAGGGCTGGGAAGGCGGCTGGGTCGTGCCGCTGCCGCCCAGGCGAAGGACCGGCAAGCGCGTCGCGGTCGTCGGCTCGGGTCCCGCGGGGCTCGCGTGCGCGCAGCAGCTCGCGCGCGCCGGGCACGAGGTCGTGGTGCTGGAGAAGGCCGATCGCATCGGCGGGCTGCTGCGCTACGGCATCCCCGATTTCAAGATGGAGAAGGGCCACATCGACCGCCGCATGGAGCAGATGCGCGCCGAGGGGGTGGAGTTCAGGACGAACCAGGACGTCGGCGGCCAGGGCCCGAACGCGGTCGCCGCGAAGGACGTGCTCGCCGAGTACGACGCGGTCGTGCTCGCGGGCGGCGCCGAGCAGCCGCGCGACCTGCCCGTCCCGGGACGCGAGCTGTCGGGGGTGCACTTCGCGATGGACTACCTGCCGCAGCAGAACAAGGTCGTCGCGGGCGACCGCGTCGAGGGACAGATCATGGCGACCGGCAAGCACGTCGTCGTGATCGGCGGCGGCGACACGGGATCGGACTGCGTCGGCACTTCGAACCGCCAGGGCGCCGCCTCGGTCACGCAGTTCGAGCTGCTGCCGCAGCCTCCCGAGCAGGAGAACAAGCCGCTCACCTGGCCGTACTGGCCGTACAAGCTGCGGACGTCGTCGTCGCACGAGGAAGGCGCCGCCCGCGACTGGTCCGTGGCGACGAAGCGCTTCGAAGGCGCGAACGGAAAGGTCGCGAAGCTGATCGCGGCACGCGTGGAGATGAAGGACGGGAAGCTCGTCGAGGTGCCCGGGTCGGAGTTCGAGATCAAGGCCGACCTGGTCCTGCTCGCGATGGGCTTCCTCGGGCCGGTCGGCTCGGTGCTCGACGCCTTCGGCGTCGACAAGGACGCGCGCAGCAACGCCAGGGCGCGTACCGAAGACGGCGCCGAGGGCGAGCGCAGCTACGCCACGTCCGTGCCGAAGGTGTTCGCCGCCGGCGACATGCGCCGCGGGCAGTCGCTCGTGGTCTGGGCGATCCGGGAGGGGCGTCAGTGCGCCCGCTCGGTCGACGAGTTCCTCATGGGCTCGTCGGAACTTCCCCGCTGATACACTTCCTCCGATGAACGTCGTGATCCTTGCCGCCGGGCACGGCAAGCGCATGCACTCGGACACGCCGAAGGTGCTGCACGCGCTCGCCGGGCGGCCGCTGCTCGCGCACGTGATCGGGACGGCGAAGAGCCTGTCGCCGTCCGCGGTCGTGGTCGTGTACGGCCATGGCGGGGAGTCCGTGCGCGACGCGATCGGCGCCGCCGGCCTCGATTGGGTCAAGCAGGAGCCCCAGCTCGGGACCGGCCACGCGGTACAGCAGGCG
>DATDMW010000346.1:0-7936 GCA_036518595.1 Burkholderiales bacterium | reverse complement strand
CGCCTCGAGCCGGATCACGCCGATGCCGCCGGCGAGGCCCATCACCCAGATGCCCGCGAGCAGGACGTCGTTCCAGAACGAGAACGTCAGGTAGTTGCGCTGCGCCGCGCCGGCGCGCGCGAGGGCGGCGATTACGATCACGCCGAGCGCGAGCGCCGCGACCGAGAACAGCGCGAAGAACCAGCCGATGAATCCGAGCGGGAGCTGCATCACTTGCGTAACGCGGAAACCGCGGTGAGGATGCCCTGCATGATCGCGCGGGGCGGCGGCGGGCACCCGGGCACTGCGACGTCGACCGGGATGACGTTCGAGATTCGCCCGCAGCTCGCGTAGCTCTCGCCGAAGATGCCGCCGTCGCAGCCGCAGTCCCCGATGGCCACGACGAGCTTCGGGTCGGGCGTCGCGTCGTAGGTCCGCTTCAGCGCGGTCTCCATGTGGCGCGACACGGGCCCGGTGACGAGCAGCAGGTCGGCGTGGCGCGGGCTGGCGACGAACTTGATGCCGAGGCGCTCGAGGTTGTAGTGCGGGCTGCTGGCCGCGTGGATCTCCAGCTCGCAGCCGTTGCACGATCCGGCGTCGACGTGGCGGATCGCGAGCGCGCGCCCGAAGCGGCGCAGGATCGCGTCGCCGAGGCGCTGCTCGATCAGGCGCAGCCCGGCGTCCGCATCGGGCGCGGGCTCGGTGACGATGCCGGTCTTCGCGATCTGCTTGAGGATGTAGTACATCAGAGGTCCTGCCCGCTGTACGACAGGTTGAACGACTTGTTGATCAGCGGGAAGTCCGGGACGATGTTGCCGAGCACCGCGCGCTCGACCAGCGGCCAGTTCTGCCACGACGGATCGTGCGGATGGACGCGGTGGACGTTGCCCATCGCGTCGGTCTCGAGCGCGACCAGCACGTCGCCGCGCCAGCCCTCGACCCAGCCGATGCCGCGCCGCTCGCCCGGCGCGCGCGCGAAGGGCGCGCGCACGGGCCCCTGCGGCAGGGCGTCGAGCAGCTTGCGCACCAGCCGGATCGACTCGAACAGCTCGTCGAAGCGCACCGAGACACGCGCGGCGACGTCGCCGCGGCCGTGCCACGCGATGCGCACGTCGAGCTGCGCGTACGGCGTCACCGGGTGGTCGACGCGCAGGTCGTGGCGCTGTCCGCTCGCGCGTCCGGCGAGCCCGGTCAGCCCCATGCGCTCGGCGAGATCGGGCACGACCTGGCCGGTCATGATGAAGCGGTCCTGCGCGCCCGCGTGATCCTCGTAGATCGACTTCAGCGTGGTGGACTCGCTCTCGATCGTGTCGAGCCGCTCCGCGAGCAGCGCCGCCTCGCGGGGCGGCAGGTCGCGCGACACCCCGCCCGGGACGACGCAGTCCATGCAGTAGCGGTGCCCGAAGACCTGGTCCTGCCGGCGCAGCAGCTCCTCCTTCAGGCGCCAGAACTGGAAGAAGCCGAACGAGAACGCGACGTCGTTGCCGAGGTAGCCGAGGTCGCCGAGATGGTTGGCGATGCGCTCGAGCTCGAGCATCACCGCGCGCAGCGCGAGCGCGCGCGCCGGCGGCTCGGTGCGCGTCGCGCCCTCCGCGGCCATCGCGTAGGCCCAGGCGTACGCCACGGTCGAGTCGCCGCTCACGCGCCCGGCGAGCTTCGCGCCCTGCTCGAGCGTCATCGACTCGAAGCGCTTCTCGATGCCCTTGTGCACGTAGCCGAGACGCTCCTCGAGGCGCAGCAGCTTCTCGCCGACGATCGAGAAGCGGAAGTGCCCGGGCTCGATCGTGCCCGCGTGCACCGGCCCCACCGGCATCTCGTGCACGCCTTCGCCCTCGACCTTCACGAACGGGTAGCGGTCGGGCTCCTGCGGAAACGTCTTCGCCGCGTCGAAGTCCTTGCGCAGGGGATGGACGTCCTCGGGCCAGGCGCCGTGGCGCAGCCACTTGCGGTCGTCGCCGCCGACGGCGCGGATGCCGACGAGGTCGCGCGCGGCGCGCTGCATCCGGTCGGCCTGCGGAAAGATGTCCGAGAGATCGGCGAACTCCGGACGCGCAGCCGGAAGCGGCACGGACAGCCAGAGCAGCTTCGAGGGCAGCGCGAGCGCGAGGTGCAGGGCGTAGCCGCCCGCGCGCGTGGTCTCGTCGCTGCCCCAGAGCGAGACCAGGCGGCCCCGCTCTCCGCGCACCGCCTCGCACACGCCGCGCACGGCCCCGGGAGAAACATGGGCATGGACCGCTGCGAGCGCGCCGGGCAGAGGCTGCGCTTCGACGGGGAGCCCGGGCAGGCGCATGCTCATCCGATCAGCGCCGCCGCCTGGCGGTACCAGGCGACGAGGTAGGGCGGAATGTAGAGCCCGAGCATCAGCACGATCCCCAGGTGCACGAACACCGGCAGCAGCGCCGGCGGGTGCGGCAGCCGCGCCGCCGTGGTCTCGCCGAACACCATCGGCTGGACCTTGCCGAAGATCGCGGCGAAGGCGACGCCGAGCGCGACCAGCAGGAACGGCGTCGCCCACGAGTGCTCGTGCATCGCCGTCGTGAGCATCATGAACTCGCTCGTGAACACGCCGAACGGCGGCACGCCCAGGATGGCGAGGCTCGCGAGGACGAGGCCCCAGCCGATCGTCGGGCTGCGCGCGATCAGGCCGCGGATGCTCTCCATGTTCTGCGTTCCGACCTTCTGGGTCGCGTGGCCGACCGTGAAGAAGATCGCGCTCTTGGTGAGCGAGTGCACCGTCATGTGCAGCAGCCCCGCGAACGCGGCGACCGGGCCGCCCATGCCGAAGGCGAAGGTGACGATGCCCATGTGCTCGATCGACGAGTACGCGAACATGCGCTTGATGTCGCGCTGGCGCGAGAGGAAGAACGCCCCGACCACCACCGAGAGCAGGCCGAAGCCCATCATGAGCCCGCCCGAGAAGCCGCGCCCGAGCGCGCCGTCGACCAGCACCTTGCTGCGCACGACGGCGTAGAGCGCGACGTTGAGGAGCAGCCCCGAGAGCACCGCCGAGATCGGCGTCGGGCCTTCCGCGTGCGCGTCGGGCAGCCAGTTGTGCAGCGGCACGAGGCCCGCCTTGGTCCCGTACCCGACCAGGAGAAAGACGAAGGCGAGCGAGAGCACCGTCGGCTCGAGCTGGTCGCGCACCTGGTGCAGGTGCGTCCACAGCAGCGACGAGCCGCCCGGCCCCAGCACCTTCTCGGCGGCGAAGTAGAGCAGGATCGTGCCGAACAGCGCCTGCGCGATCCCGACCGAGCACAGGATGAAGTACTTCCACGCGGCCTCGAGGCTCGCCGGCGTGCGGTACAGGCTGACGAGCAGCACGGTCGAGAGCGTCGCGCCCTCCATCGCCACCCAGAGAATGCCGACGTTGTTCGAGAGCAGGCACAGCAGCATCGTGAACGTGAACAGCTGGTACGCGCTGTGGTAGAGCCGCAGGCGCGCGGCGTTGACTCGCCCGTGGTGCTGCTCGATGCGCATGTACGGGCGCGAGAACAGCGCCGTCGTGAACGCGACGAAGGCGGTGAGCGCGACCAGGAACACGTTGAACGGGTCGACGAAGAACTGCTCCTCGAGCGCCACCATCGGGCCGTCGGCGATCACCTTCGCGGTGAGGACCGCGGAGGCGCAGAAGGTCGCGAGGCTCATGGCCGCGTTCAGCTCGGGCGCCCAGCGCTTGTGCCCGGTGAGGGCGAGCAGCACGCCGCCGAGGAGGGGGACGCCGAGGACGAGGATGACTTCCATCAGTCCTCTTCCTTCAGCTTTTCCATATGCCGGATGTCGAGGCTGTCGAACTGCTCGCGGATATGGAAGAAGAAGATGCCGAAGATGAACGTCCCGACCAGCACGTCGAGCGCGACCCCGAGCTCGACCACGAGCGGCATGCCGTAGGTGGCGCTGGTCGCGGCGAGGAACAGGCCGTTCTCCATCGACAGGAAGCCGATCACCTGCGGCACGGCCTTGCGCCGCACGATCATCATGAGGAAGGAGAGCAGCACGCTCGCGAGCGCGATGCCGAGCGTCGAGCGCGTCAGCGCGCTCGCCATCTGCGAGATCGGCGTGGCGAGCGCGAATGCGAAGATCGCCAGGCCGATGCCGACCAGCATCGTCGTCGGAATGTTGAGCATGGTCTCGATGTCCCAGCGCACGTGCAGCCGGTCGATCAGGCGGTGCAGCACCCAGGGGATCATCACGACCTTGAGGATCAGCGTCAGGAACGCCGAGAAGTACAGGTGCGTCTGTCCGGTCTCGAGCGCGACGATCAGCGTGGAGGCTGCGAGCGCCGCGCCTTGCCACGCGAGCAGCTTGATGAGCGTCAGGATCCTGCGCTGCGAGAGCATCGCGAAGGCGATGAGCAGGAGCAGCGCCGCGAGCAGGTTGACGATCTGCGAGAGCATCGACTGGCTCATCCGCGCACCAGGAAGTGCATGAGCATGCCCAGCACCGCGAGCAGGAACGCGGTCGACAGGAACTCGGGCGCGAGGAACAGGCGCAGCTTCGCGAAGATCGCCTCGAGCACCGACAGCCCCGCGCCCGCGAGCGCGAGCTTGAGCACGAGCGCGCCGACCGCGAGCGGCAGCGCGCCCCAGTCGCCCGCGGGCGCGATCCCCCAGGGCAGGAACAGCGCGATGCCGATCGTCATGTAGGCGAACAGCTTGATCGACATCGCCCACTCGATCAGCGCGAGGTGGCGCGCCGAGTACTCGAGGATCATCGCCTCGTGCAGCATCGTGAGCTCGAGGTGCGTGGTCGGGTTGTCGATGGGGATGCGCGCGTTCTCCGCGAGCAGCACCATGAGGAAGGCGACCGCCGCGAACGCGAGGCTGGGGTAGATCGCGAAGTCGCGGTGGCCGAGCGTGTCGACGATGGTGGTGAGCTGCGTCGAGCCGGAGATGAACGCGGCGGTGAAGAGCGTCATGAGCATCGCCGGCTCGGCGAGGAAGCCGATCAGCATCTCGCGCCGGGCGCCGATGCCGCCGAAGGCGGTGCCGATGTCGAGCGCGGCGAGCGCCGAGAACACGCGCGCGAGCGCGAACACCCCGACCAGCGCGATGATGTCGGCCGCCGGCGCGAACGGCAGCCCGGTCGCGAGCACGGGGACGATGCCGCCCGCGAGCCACATGCAGCCGAAGATCACGTAGGGCGTCATGCGGAAGATGGCAGAGGCGTCGCGCGCGATCACCGCGTCCTTGTGGAAGAGCTTCGCGAGGGTCCAGTACGGCAGCAGCAGGCTCGGCGCCGAGCGGTTCTGCAGCCACGCGCGGCACTGGTTGACCCAGCCCATGAGCAGCGGCGCCGCGAGCACGACCAGCACCGACTGCAGGACCTGGAACGCGACGCCCGGCAGGTGCTCCATGGCGCTCACCGGACGAACAAGAGCAGCGCGAGCAGCGTGACGAAGCTGTACAGCAGGTAGGTGCGGATGCGCCCCTGCTGCAGCCGGCCGACGAGCCCCGAGAGCACTTCGGCGAGCCGCGCCACCGGCAGGTACAGCCAGTACCACAGGCGGTCGTCGATCCGGAGGGTGAACCGCGGCGGCCGGTCGTCGGGATCGGGGAGCCGCCGCTCCATGTGGTAGAGGGGCCCGAACACGTGGCGGATCGGCTGTCCGAACGCGTCGGCCGAGTCCTGCATGCGCGTCGTCTGCTCGGGGTAGCCGCAATCCCACGGATCCGAGAAGCGGACGCGGCCGTGATAGAAGCGGCGCACGAGGAAGAACGTGAGCAGCGTGACGAGCAGGATCACCGCGAGGAAGACGATCGGCGAGTAGCTCGCTTGCTGCGATGCGGTCGGAACGAGCCAGAGCCAGCCCGACTCCAGCGCCTCGCGCGAGAGGCCGTGCCCCGTGAGCGAGCCGACGACGCGGTTCAGGAGAAGCAGGAAGGTCGACGGGAACAGCCCGAGCACGAGGCAGCCGCCGGCGAGCCAGGCCATGGCGAAGCGCTCCATCGGTCCGGCGTCCGCGTGGCCATGAGCGGCGGCGTCCGCGTCGCCGGCGCCCTCGCGCGGGCGGCCCAGGAAGGCGATGCCGTACATCTTGACGAAGCACATCGCCGTGAGCGCGCCGGTCAGCGCCAGCACCGCGGCGAACAGCGGCAGCAGGCTGCGCAGGACGCCGTCGTCGAGCAGCGGCGCCTGCAGCGCCGCCTGGAACGTGAGCCACTCGGAGACGAAGCCGTTGAGCGGGGGCAGCGCCGAGATGGCGAGCGACCCGATCAGCGCGTAGAAGGCGGTCCTCGGCATGCGGCGGATCAGCCCGCCCATGTGGTTGAGATTTCGCAGCCCCGTCGAATGCAGGATCGAGCCCGCGCCGAGGAACAGCAGGCTCTTGAACATCGCGTGGTTCAGCGCGTGGTACAGGGCCGCGATCAGGCCGAGCGCGCCCGCCACCGGGTGCCCCGAGCCGATGAACACCATGGCGAGGCCCAGGCCGAGCAGCACGATGCCGATGTTCTCCACCGACGAGTACGCGAGGAGCCGCTTCAGGTCGTTCTGCATCAGGGCGTAGAGGATGCCGAAGAGCATCGTGCCGGCGCCGACGGCGAGCGCGAGCACGCCCCATTCCCAGCGCACGTCGCCGAGCAGGTCGAAAGCCACGCGCACCATCCCGTAGATCGCGGTCTTCAGCATCACGCCGGACATGAGCGCCGAGACCGGCGAAGGCGCCGCGGGGTGCGCCTCGGGCAGCCAGGCGTGCAGCGGCAGCATCCCGGCCTTGGCGCCGAAGCCGAAGAAGGCGAGGACGAACGCGACCGTGGCCCAGCGCGGCTCGAGCTGCGCGGCGCGCAGCGCGTCGAAGCTGTAGTCGCCCTGGCCGCCCTGCATGACGCCGAAGCAGAGCAGGATCGCGATCGCGCCCAGGTGCGCGATCAGCAGGTAGAGGAAGCCGGCGCGGCGGATCTGCGGCTGGTGGTGGTCGGTGGTGACGAGGAAGTACGACGACAGCGCCATCGTCTCCCAGGCGACCATGAACAGGTACGCGTCGTCCGCGACGACCACGAACGCCATGCTGGCGAGGAAGACGTGGTATTGCGCCGAGACCAGCGCGAGCCGCCCGCGCGTCTCGCCGGCGAAATAGCCGCCGGCGTAGCATGAGATCGCGGCCGACACCGCGCCGAGCAGCAGCAGGAAGAACCCGGCGAGCGGATCGACGCGCAGGTGGAACGGCAGGTCGGGCAGCCCGAGGGGCAGGGTCATCTGCGCGGGCGCCGAGCCGACGGCCTCGAGCCCGAGCGCCGCGAGCGCGAGCCCGGCGAGCGCACCGAGCGGAAACGCGATCCGGCGGGCGAAGAAGGCGTTGCCTGCCGGAACGAGCGAGAGCGCCGCGACGACGAGCCAGACCACGCCGACCGCGACGGCGCCGTAGAGCGGCGAAGAAATTAGGTCCATCGTCTCCCGACCGGCGGCTCGCCCGCGCGGGAAGCCGCCGTGCGGCCCGGCCTCGCCGTGCCACGATTAGTTTTGGACGAAATCATAGGCGATGGTGCCCCGGACCGATGGACGGCAATTTGATCCAGATCACTTCACCTTCATCCCGGGCGCGGCGCCCGTGTCGGGCGACAGCAGATACAGGCCGGAGCCTTCGCCCGAGGCGGCGAGCACCATGCCTTCGGACAGGCCGAACTTCATCTTGCGCGGAGCGAGGTTGGCGACCATCACCGTCAGCCGACCCTCGAGCTTCGCCGGGTCGTACGCCGACTTGATGCCTGCGAACACCGTGCGCGTCCCGAGCGCACCGACGTCGAGCGTGAGCTTCAACAGCTTGTCGGCGCCTTCGACGTGCTCGGCCCTGGCGATGCGCGCGATGCGCAGGTCCACCTTGGCGAAGTCGTCGATCGAGATCGTGCCGGCGCTTTCCGTGGGGGTGCCGGGCGAGGCGGGGTGCGGGGTGGAGGCGGTCATCTTCGCTTTCTCCGGTTCGGGCGCGAACAGGGCGTCGAGTTGTTTCTCCTCGACGCGG
>DATDMW010000345.1:0-7158 GCA_036518595.1 Burkholderiales bacterium | reverse complement strand
CGCCGCCCGAGTCGATGCACCAGTCGTTGACCGTCACCGCGACGTCGAACAGGAACGAATCGACACCCGCGAAGTAGAAGTCGATGAAGCCGCCGAGGCGCTCGCCGTCGAAAAGCACGTTGTCGCGGAACAGGTCCGCGTGTACCGGCCCGCGCGGCAGGCGCGGGTGCGCGTTCGCCTGCTGGAACGCGAGCTCGGAAGCGAGCAGCTCGCGCCGCCGGGCGTCGAGGAAGGGCATGACCGAGACCGAGGTCTCGCGCCACCAGCGCGGGCCCCGCGGGTTCTCCTGCGAGCCCGGGTAGCCGCCGCCCGCGAGATGCATCTCGGCGAGCATCGCGCCGACGAGCGCGCAGTGGCGCGCCTGCGGGGCGAGCACGGGCGTCCCGGGCAGGCAGGTCACGATGGTCGCGGGCTTGCCCTTCAGCGTCCCGAGGAGCTGGTCACGCCGGTCGGCGATGGGCGCGGGGCAGGGAATCCCGTGTCGCGCGAGGTGCGACATGAGATTGAGGTAGAAGGGCAGCTCGGACGCGGAAAGCCGCTCGAACAGGGTGAGGACGTAGCGTCCCTGCGTGGTGGTGACGAAGTAGTTGGTGTTCTCGACCCCGGCGGCGATGCCCTGCAGCTCGACCGGCGATCCGATCGTGTAGTCGCCGAGCCAGCGCGCGAGCTCGGCGCGGGTGACCTTGGTGAAGACGGACATGGCGGGCGCCCGTCAGAACTGACGGATCACCCATGCCGGCACGCGCAGGCCGATGTCGAGGCTCTCGTTGCGGATGCCGGGCCCGTCGCCCCGGTCTTCGATGAGGTAGTAGACGCTGCCGCCCGGCCGGGTGACGCGCACGACGCGCTGTCCGTTCACGACCGTCTCCTCGGTCTGCTCCTGGTCGCCGTTGATCACGACCGGCGAGTCGTCGGGCTGCTCGGCGTCCACGCCCGGGGGCGGCGGGGGCGGCTCGGGCAGCGGCTCGAGCTTCGGCGGTTGCTGCGCGGCGGCGGGCAGCGCGAGCAGCAGGACGAACGCGAACGCGGAAATCCTTCTGAGCATCCCCCGATTTTACAGGTTGAGCAGGACCTCGCGCTCGGACGGCGAGGGCGTGAAGCTGCGGTGCTCGTAGTGGCGGAAGATCGTTTCGACGATCGCCTCGGGCTCGTCGACCAGCTGCACGAGATCCGGGTCCTTCGGGCCGATGAACTTCTCGGCGACCATGGCGCCGCGGATCCAGTCGACCAGGCCGCGCCAGAACGGCGCGTGCACGAGGATGCACGGCACGCGCGCGCTCTTGCCGGTCTGCATGAGCACGAGCACCTCGGTCAGCTCGTCCAGGGTGCCGAAGCCGCCGGGCAGGAACACGAACGCGCTCGCGCACTTGACGAACATCGCCTTGCGCGCGAAGAAGTGCCGGAACGCGAGCGAGATGTCCTGGTGCGCGTTCGAGAACTGCTCGCGCGGCAGCTCGATGTTGAGGCCCACCGAGGGCGAGCGCCCGGCGTAGGCGCCGCGGTTCGACGCGTCCATGATGCCCGGGCCGCCGCCCGAGACCACGGCGAAGCCCGCGTCGGAGAGCAGTCGCGCGGTGCGCTCGGCGAGAACATAGTACGGATGTCCCTCGGGAACGCGCGCGCTGCCGAAGACCGAGACGGCCGGGCGGATCTCGTTCATGCGCTCGGTCGCCTCGACGAATTCTGACATAATGCCGAACAGGCGCCAGGCCTCGGCGGCGAAGTAAGCTTGCATCGTGCCGCCTGAAGTCAGCGGCTTCGGAATCTTGTGCGTCATGGCGGGTTCCCTCGAGGTTGCTCGACGAAGTTGCGAATCGGTGAGACGAGCGCCGCGCCCCATCTATCCAACATGCCGGATTCCGGATCCTTGTCGGAAAAAACGCTGGTCCTGGTCGACGGGTCGTCGTACCTGTACCGGGCGTTCCACGCGCTGCCCGACCTGCGGAACGCCTCGGGCCAGCCGACGGGGGCGATCTACGGCGTGATCAACATGCTACGGAAGCTGCTCGCCGACTACAAGGCGGACTATTGCGCCGTGGTGTTCGACGCGAAGGGGAAGACCTTCCGCGACGACCTCTACGCCGAGTACAAGGCGAACCGCACGCCGATGCCCGACGACCTCGGCACGCAGATCGAGCCGCTGTGCGACACGATCCGCGCGCTCGGCTGGCCGATGCTGATCATCGACGGCGTCGAGGCCGACGACGTGATCGGCACGCTCGCGCGCCAGGCCGAGGCCGCGGGGATGCGCTGCATCGTGTCGACCGGCGACAAGGACCTCGCGCAGCTCGTGACCGACCGCGTCACGCTCGTCAACACGATGAGCAACGAGAAGCTCGACCGCGCGGGCGTCAAGGCCAAGTTCGACGTCGAGCCCGGGCAGTTCCTCGACTACCAGACGCTGATCGGCGACTCGATCGATAACGTGCCGGGCATCGACAAGGTCGGCCCGAAGACCGCGGCCAGGCTGATCGCGCAGTACGGGTCGCTCGACGCGATCGTCGCGCACGCGCCCGAGATCGGCGGCGCCGTCGGCGAGAATATCCGCAAGGCGCTCGACTGGCTGCCGAAGTCGAAGACCATCCTCACGGTGAAGTGCGACGTGCCGCTGCCGTTCAAGCCGAGCGAGCTCGTGCTCGCGCCGCGCGACAACGCGAAGCTCGCCGAGCTGTTCGCGCGCTTCGGCTTCAGGAGCTGGCTGCGCGAGGTCACTGCGGCGGCCGACGCGGCGCGCGAAATTCAGCAGCAGCCGGCGCCCGTGCCGGTGAAAGCAAGCACCGCCCCGCGCAATTACGAGCTGATCGTCACCGAGGACGCGCTCCATCGCTGGCTGGAGACGATGGAGCGCGCCGAGCTGGTCGCGTTCGACACGGAGACCACCAGCCTCGACCCGATGCAGGCGCTGCTCGTGGGGCTCTCGTTCGCGACCGAGGCCGGCCGCGCGGCCTACGTGCCGGTCGAGCACCGCTACGCGGGCGCGCCGGACCAGCTGAAGATCGGCACGGTGCTCGCGATCCTGAAGCCCTGGTTCGAGGACGAGCGCCGGCGCAAGGTCGCGCAGAACGCGAAGTACGACCGGCACGTGCTCGCGAACCACGGGGTCGAGGTGCGCGGCCTCGCGCACGATACCCTGCTCGAGTCCTACGTGCTCGAGAGCAGCGCCCGGCACGACATGGATTCGCTCGCCGAGCGCCATCTCGGCGTCAAGGGCCTCTCCTACGACCAGGTCACGGGCAAGGGCGCGCCGCGCATCCCGTTCGACCAGGTCGAGCTCGAGCGCGCGCGCGACTACGCCGCCGAGGACGCCGACCTCACGCTGCAGCTGCACGGCGCGCTGCATCCGAAGATCGAGGCGGACGAGAAGCTCGCGTTCGTCTACGGCACGATCGAGATGCCGGTGCTCTCGGTGCTGTTCCGCATGGAGCGCAACGGCGTGCTGCTCGACGGCGCGCAGCTGGAGGCGCAGGGCCGTGAGCTCGGCGGCAAGATGATGCAGCTCGAGCAGCGGGCGTACAACGAGGCGGGGCAGCCGTTCAACCTCAACTCGCCCAAGCAGATCTGCGAGATCCTGTTCGACAAGCTGAAGATCCCCGTGATCAAGAAGACCGCGAGCGGCGCGCCCTCGACCGACGAGGAGGTGCTCGAGAAGCTCGCGCTCGACTATCCGCTGCCGAAGACGCTGCTCGATTACCGGATGCTCTCGAAGCTGAAGTCGACGTACACCGACAAGCTGCCGCGCATGGTGAACGCGAAAACGGGGCGCGTGCACACCAATTACGGGCAGACCACCGCGGTGACCGGGCGCCTCGCGTCGAACGACCCGAACCTGCAGAACATCCCGGTGCGCACGCCCGAGGGCCGGCGCATCCGCGAGGCCTTCGTCGCGCCGCCGGGGCACGTCATCGTCTCGGCCGACTACTCGCAGATCGAGCTGCGGATCATGGCGCACATCTCGGGCGACGAGAACCTGCTGCGCGCGTTCGCGGCGGGCGAGGACATCCACCGCGCGACGGCCGCGGAAGTCTTCGGGCGGCCGCTGCACGACGTCACCGCCGAGGAGCGCCGCTACGCCAAGGTGATCAACTTCGGCCTCATTTACGGGATGTCGGCGTTCGGCCTGGCGCAGCAGCTCGGCCTGGAGCGCGCGACCGCGCAGGCCTACATCGCGAGCTACTTCACGCGCTACCCCGGCGTCGCGAAATACATGGAGACGACGCGCGAGGCGGCGCGAGAGCGCGGCTACGTCGAGACCGTGTTCGGGCGGCGGCTTTACCTGCCCGAGATCCGCGCCGGGGCGCCGGCGCGGCGCTCGGCCGCCGAGCGCGCCGCGATCAACGCGCCCATGCAGGGCACGGCGGCCGACCTGATCAAGCTCTCGATGATCGCGGTGCAGGACTGGATCGAGCGCGAGCGCCTGGGATCGAAACTCGTGATGCAGGTGCATGACGAGCTGGTGCTAGAAGTGCCAGAATCGGAGCTCGTGCAGATGAAGCAGAGGCTGCCCGAGCTGATGAGCGGCGTGGCGCAGCTCAAGGTGCCGCTGGTGGTCGACGTCGGCTCGGGGCCGAACTGGGAGAAGGCGCACTAGCGTGAAGCCCGATCGCCGGAAGTTTTTTCACGCCTTCCTGGTCATGCTCGCGCTGGGCCCGCTGGGGCGGCGCGCGGCGCGCGCGGCGAGGGCAAGGAAACCGAGTATGGGCCTCGTCGGGTCGGGCAATGTCGGCGGGGCGCTCGGCGCGGTATGGGTCGAGGCAAGGCACGAGGTGATGTTCTCGTCGCGCGATCTCGAGCACGATCGCGCGCTGGCGGCGAAGCTCGGCGCGCTCGCGCGGGCGGGCACGCCGCGCGAGGCGGTGGCGTTCGGCGACGTGGTCATGATCTCGGTGCCCTACGGGGCGCTGCCCGCGGTCGGCAAGGAGCTCGGCGAATTGCTCCAGGGGAAGATCGTGATCGACACCTGCAACCCGTTCGCCTCGCGCGACGGCGAGATCGCCGACTGGGCGCGCAGCAAAGGCGCCGGCCTCGCCTCGGCCGAGCTCCTGCCCGGCGCGCGCCTGGTGCGCGCGTTCAACGCGATCGGCGCCGACCGGATGGGCGAGGCGCACCGCGAGCCCGGCCGCGTCGGCATGCCGATCGCGAGCGACGACGCCGCGGCCGTCGCCGTCGTCATGCCCTTGATCCGGGAGATCGGCTACGAGCCGGTGCTGATCGGGGGACTCGCGAAGGGCCGGTACCTGATGCCCGGAACGGTGCTCGCCGGCGAGCACACGGCGGAGGAGCTGAGGACGATCGCGAAGGGGCTGGACTAGCCTCAGTGCTGGATCAGCGCCCCGAAGACTTTCCGCAGGATCGATGACGCCTCCTGCGCGGGGTTCGCGCGGATGCGCTTCTCTTCCTCGGCGATCATCAGGAACAGGCCGTCGAGCGCGCGGCGGGTGATGTAGTCCTCGAGGTTCGCGTCCTCTTTCTTCACCAGGCCGAGGCGCGAGGCGCGCGAGGCGTAGCGGTCCCAGCTCTCGGCGAGCCGCACCTGGTCCATCGCGCGCACGACGATCGGGTGGAAGCGCTGCGCGAGGGGATCGCTCATCGTGCGCCTGAAGTACCGCGTCGCGGCGTCGTCGCCGCCCGCGAGGATCGAGCGCGCGTCGGCGATGCTCATCGCCTTGATCGCGTCGACGAAGACCGCTCTCGCCTCGGGCACCGCCGCCTCGGCCGCGCGGTTCATGCGCAGGACCAGCTCGTCGGCCTGCTTGCCCATGCCGAGGCGCCGCATCAGGCTCTCGGTCTTCTTCATCGACTCGGGCATGAGGATCTTGACCCGCTCGTCGCCGAAGAAGCCGTTCTCGACGCCGAGCCGGCTCACCGCCTCGCCCGCGCCCTGGGTGAGCGCCTCCTTCAGCCCGGCGACCGCGTCGCGGTTCGAGAGGTCCTCGATCCCGAGGGCGAGCGCGGCGGCGGGGAGGACAAGCAGCCCGAAAAAGGCGAAAATACGGCGCATGGAGCGTTCCCTGTGAAGCTGCGCTGGAGCCACATTATCGTCGCCGCGGCGGCCGCCGCAACCGGGATCGGCGCGTCGGCCGTGCTGTATTCGGCGAAGCCGGCCGTCCCGCGCGCCGATTTCGTGACCCTCCAGGGCGAGAAGGTCTCGACGCAAAGCCTGCGCGGCAAGGTGGTGCTGGTGAATTTCTGGTCGACCTCGTGCGTGACCTGCGTCGAGGAGATGCCGAAGATCGTCGACACCTACCGGAAATACCGCGACCGCGGCTTCGAGACCGTGGCGGTCGCGATGAGCTACGACCCGCCGAACTACGTGCTCGCCTACGCGGTGAGCAAGAAGCTGCCGTTCAAGGTCGCGCTCGATCCCGTCGGCAACGTCGCGAGGAGCTTCGGCGAGATCGAGGCGACGCCGACCACGTTCGTGCTCGACAAGCGCGGCCGGGTCGTCGCGCGCTGGGTCGGCGAACCCGACTTCGGCAAGCTCGACGCGCTGCTCGAGACGAAGCTCAAAGAGCCGGCCTAGACCAGCTCGTAGATCGCCTGCACCGGCCAGTGGTCCGAGGGCGCGAGGCCTTCGGCGTAGCACTGCGGGACGCTCGCCGCGATCGCGCGCGTGCCGGTTCGCGACGATCAGGTCGATCGCCTCCGTCACCGTCGGTGAGCCCGGCTCGATCCCGGCGGTCGGATAGCAATGGAACGTCGGCGGGCTCTGCATCCCGAGCGCCGCGAAGCAGCTCGTGAACCCCGCGCGCCCGAGCACGCGCTGCGGGTGGTACGCGTCGTTCATGTCGCCCATGAAGAAAGCGGGCTCGTTGTCGCGCACGAGGCGGCCCAGCTCCTCGGCGATGCGCTTCAGCTGCTTCACGCGCGGCGAGACGCCGGTCTCGGTTTCGTTCGCGTGCTTCGGGCTCGTGAGATGCGCGGTCGAGACGAAGATCGTCTGCTTCGAGGACTTGACGCGCAGCCGCGCCCAGAACAGGCGCCGCTCGGGCTCGAGGTGGCCGACTTCCTCGGCGCCGTGCTCGGTCTCTTCCAGCATCGCGCCGTTCCAGTAGATGTTGCTCTCGTTCGTCCAGCCCGGAAACGGATCGCGCACGCGCGCGTGGTCCTTCAGCACGCGGTCGAGAAACTCCTGCGTCGGGCGCTGCAGCTCCTGGACGC
>DATDMW010000344.1:0-25372 GCA_036518595.1 Burkholderiales bacterium | reverse complement strand
ATCCGGCACTGGACGGGCCGCAGGCTGCGGGGCCTGCGGGTGTTCATCGCCGGGCACACCGCCGCGGCGAAGGACGCGCGCCTCGACGATCCGAGCGCCTTCCCGGCGTGGCGGTACGCCTCGGAATCGGGACTCCCGATCTGCGTACAGATGCGCGGCACTTATGCGCAGCTCGACGCCGTGCTCACGCGCTTCCCCAATGCGAAGGTGCTGCTGGATCATATGGGGCGTCCCTCGATCGCCGACGGCGAGCCCTATCTCGACGCCGCGCCGCTACTCGAGCTCGCCCGGCACAAGAATCTTTTCCTCAAGCTCACCACGCACAACGTGCGCGAGTCGCGCCAGGGCAAGGCCACGCCCGAGACCTTCTTCGCGCGCGTCGTGAAGGAGTTCGGCGCCTCGCGCATCGCCTGGGGATCGAACTATCCCGCGTCCGCGGGCACGCTGGCGGCGCTGCTCGCCGACGCGCGCGAGGCGCTCGCCTCTCTGCCGAAGGAATACCAGGAGTGGATCTTCTCGCGCACCGCGCAGACGCTCTACCCTTCGCTGCGATGAAGCTGCGCACGCTCCTCGGCATGTACCCCAACACGCGCGCGCTGCGCGAGGGCCGCATCCGCCCGTCCGAGTGCGAGCTCGACTTCGCCGACGTGAAGGTGCCGAACCGCGCGTTCAAGGCCGTGGTGCGCGACCTCGCGTTCGACGTCGCCGAGCTCGCGATCATGACCTTCCTGCAGGCGAAGGCGTGGGGAAAGCCGCTCGTGCTCGTGCCCGCGCGCGTCGGGCCGGCGCGCTTCCAGCACCAGTGCCTCGTGCACAACACGGAGCGCGGCCCGCTGCGTCCGCAGGACCTCGCCGGACGCCGCATCGGCGTGCGCGCCTACGCGCAGACGACCGTCACCTGGGTGCGCGGCTTCCTCGCCGAGGAGCACGGCGTCGCGCCCGAGAGCGCGCGCTGGATCACGATGGAGGACGGCCACCTCGCCGAATACCGCGATCCGCCGCAGGCCGAGCGCGCGCCCGAGGGCAAGGAGCTGACCGCGATGCTCCTCGCCGGCGAGGTCGACGCCGCCATCATCGGCAGCGAGCTGCCCGACGACGCCCGCGTGCAGCCGCTGATCCGCGATCCGGAGGCGGCGGCGAAGGACTGGGCGCGCCGGCACCGCGCGGTGCCGATCAATCACATGATCGTCGTGAAGTCCGCCCTCGCGCGCTCGGCGCCCGAGGTGGTGAGCGAGATCTACGACGTGCTGCAGGAGGCGCGGCGCGCCGAATCTCCGCGTACCGAAGGCGCGCCCGGGCGCTCGGAGTTCAACATGGCGCCGTACGGCGTCGAGGCGAACCGGAGCGCGCTCGAGGTCGCGATCGACTACGCGACGCGCCAGGGCATGCTGCCGCGGCCGCTCACGGTCGACGAGCTGTTCGAGGTCTAGAAGCTCAGTAGCTGCGGCGCCGGCGGTCGAGGCCCATCACGCCGCCGCCCGCGACCGAAAGCGCGAGCAGCCCCGCGGCGATCGCGATGTTGGACTGGAACTCGATCTGCTGCGCCTGGCGCTCGGGCGCGCGGTACTCCCAGTAGCGGTGCGACGCCGCCGTCGCGACGACCAGGAACGCGATGAGCGCGAGCGCCGCCCAGCGCGTGAACAGGCCGAGCAGCAGCATGATGCCGCCGCCCAGCTCGACCACGACCGCGAGGCCCGCGAAGAACTTCGGACGCGGCAGCGCGTAGCCGAAGAAATCGTATTGCGCGACGAGCGCGACGAACTGGTCCATATGCAGAAGCTTCTGCACGCCCGCGGGCAGGAACAGCGCGGCGAGCGTCAGCCGCGCGACCAGCAGCGCGACGTCGTCCCAGCGGATCGAGCGGGCCAGGGGCGGCGTGGCGGCGATGTAACGGCCGTCATAAAGCGGGCGCGAGGACCACATATTGTTGCTCCGGAGCGACACGATCTTTCCGTGAGCCGGAAAGAGCACGCTGCTTAGAGCAGGGACGCGCCGAAAGAATTCCGCGCGTAGTCCGTGTTGCGCGCGCGTGCGCGCAATTTTTTACGGCGATAGCCGCATGGATCTGTCGCCCGGAAACGACAGCGGACTCGCGCGCTCAGTCCACGAGCTCGTAGAGGCGCTCGTCGTATAGCGCGCCCTGCATCCCCGAGAGCTTGTCGCGGAACTCGCGCATCGCCGCACTCATGCCGTGCGCGTCGAACGCCTGGCGCGAGCGCCACACCTCGAACGCGGTGAAGTGGTTGGGACGGTTGGTCTGCTGCACGATCTCGAAGCGGACGTTGCCCGACGCGGCGCGCGCCGTCTCGCCGAACGCTTTGATGGCCGCGACCGCGTCGTCCTTGCGCGGCGGGATCACGTCGATGTGCGTGACCACGTAGACCGCGCCCCGGGCCGCGCCCGGATTGTCCAGCGGCCCGACCGTCAGCGAATTGTGGAAACGGTCGTCGGCGGGCGCGTTGCGCAGCGCGGCGAGCTTCTCGCGAAACGCCTGCGTCGCGGGCGCCGCCATGTGCGCATCCCATGCCGCCTTGTCCTTCCACGCGCTGGCGACGACGAACTGTCCCGGGCGCGCGACGCTGCGCACGACGACCGAGCGCAGGTTGCCCGGCGCGGCGCGGCTCGCGGCGCGGTACGACTTGAGCAGCGCCTGCGCGTCGTTGCGCGCGCTCGGACGGCTCTCGACGTAGGTGATCACGTAGAGCGGGCTCACGTCGGCGGGAACGGGCGGCGGGGCGGCGGGTGTCTGGGCCATGGCGTTCATTGCGAGCCAGAACAGGGGAAGGGCGGCGAGCATCACAGCGTTGCGGCCGAATGTCATTGGAGCCTCCCGTGAATGTGCGACGAGTACTGGGGCGACGGGGATATTACGCTTGACCGCGGCATTGCGCGACTGCATGATCGGCCGCGATGACCGACAACCTCGCGCAGGCGCTCGCGCTGCTCGACACCTGGGCCGCCCACTCGGCGGCGCAGCAGCGCATTCCCGGCGTCGCGCTCGCGGTCGTGCGGGGCGACCGATCGGTGCTGACGCGCGCCTACGGCTTCGCGAACCTGCAGGCGCGGACGCCGGCTACGCCGCAGACGCCGTACAAGATCGGCTCGCTGAGCAAGAGCTTCACCGCGCTCGCGGTGCTGCAGCTGGTCGAGGACGGGAAGCTGCGCCTCGACGACCGCTTCGGCGATCACGTCCCGGCCGCGGCGCACGCACCGGTTCCCGCCGACGTCACGGTGCGCCAGCTCCTCGCCCACACCTCGGGCCTGCAGCGCGACCTCCCGGGAACGATGTGGAGCGCGCCCGCCTTCCCGGCCGCGCTTCCCGGCGATTTCAGCGCCACGTTTCCCCCGGGAACGCAGTGGAAGTACTCCAACGTCGGCTACGCGCTGCTCGGGGAGCTGATCGCCGCGGTGGGCGGCGAGCCGTGGGCGCGGCACATCGAGCGGCGCATCCTGGCCCCGCTCGGGATGTCGGGCACGCAGACGACGCCCCGGCTCGACGACCCGCGCATCGCCACCGGCTACTCGCGGCCGGCCCCCGGCGCCGACCATGCGCCCGCGCGCCAGGCCGACCACGGCGCCATGCGCCCGGCGGGCGGGATGGTGTCCACCGCCGAGGACATGGCCCGCTACGTCGCCTTCCATCTCGGCGGCGCGGAGGGCGTCCTCGGCGCGCGGATGCTGCGCGAGATGCACCGGCCGCAATGGCTGTTCGAGGACTGGCAGACGGCATGGGGCCTCGGCGTGCAGGTGCGGCGCGCGGACGGGCGCGTGCGCGTCGGGCACCCCGGGTCGACGCCGGGCTTCTCGGCGCTCATGGAATTCATCCCCGCGCTGAAGCTGGGCGTCGCCGTGCTCACCAACGCCGACGACGGCAATCCCGCCGCCTTCTGCGACTACGCGCTGCAGCTGCTCGCGCCGATCGTCGCGAAGGAGATCGCACGCACCGTTCCCGCGCTGCCCGCGGACGCGGCCCGCTACTGCGGCCTCTACCGCTCCGAGAACCGCAACCTCACCATGTTCGTGGCGATGCTCGACGGCCAGCTCACGCTCGTGCCGCCCGGAGCTCCCAATCCCCATGCCGCGCGTGTCATCCTCGAGTCCACTCCGGAGGCGCACGTCTTCGTCATGCGCTCGAGCGGCGCCTTTGCGACGGTGCACTTCGGCGAGCGCCTCGAGTTCAGCGTCGCGCCGGGTGGCGAGGTCACGGGATACGACATGGGCTCGAGTGCGCGCTTCGTGCGCGAGCCGGCGCTGATCCAGACGCTGTACAACGGCGCCGACCGGCGCGGCGCGCGTTCCGATCGCCGGCAGTATCCGCCGCCGCCTTACGCGGGCGTCGAGCGCCGGTCCGGCCTCGACCGGCGGCTCCTCATGCACTAGAGCGCTACTCGGCGACGCCTTTCGCGCGCAGCGTCTGCCACACTTTTTCGGGCGTGATCGGGATGTCGAAGTGCGCCACGCCGAGATGCGCGAGCGCGTCCACCACGGCGTTGTGTATCGCGGGCGGCGCGCCGACCGTCGCCGACTCGCCGACGCCCTTCGCGCCGAAGGGATGATGCGGCGAGGGCGTGATGGTCTTGTCGGTCTCCCACTTCGGCGTCTCGAGCGCGGTCGGCACGTAGTAGTCGAGGAAGCTGCCACCCGAGATGTTGCCCTCCTCGTCGTAGCTGATCTCCTCGTACAGCGCCGGCCCGATGCCCTGCGTGAGGCCGCCGTGGATCTGGCCGTCGACGATCATGGGGTTGATGATGTTGCCGCAGTCGTCGACCGCGACGAAGCGGCGCACCTTGACTTCGCCGGTGCCGCGGTCGATGTCGACCACGCAAATGTAGCTGCCGAAGGGGAACGTGAGGTTGGGCGGATCGTAGTAGTGCGTCGCCTCCAGGCCCGCCTCCATCCCCTGCGGGTGGTTCGTGTACGCGGCGAAGGCGATCTCCTGGATGGTCTTCGCCATCTGCGGCGCGCCCTTGACGTAGAACTTGCCCGGCTCCCACTCGAGGTCCTGCGGGCTGCATTCCAGCAGGTGCGCGGCGATGTTGCGCGCCTTGTCGCGGATCTTGCGCGCGGCGAGCGCGCAGGCGGCGCCCGAGGTCGGCGTCGAGCGGCTGGCGTAGGTCCCGAGCCCGTAGGGCGCGGTATCGGTATCGCCCTCCTCGACCTGCACGTGCGCGGCCGGGATACCGAGCTCCTCGGCGACGATCTGCGCGTACGTGGTCTCGTGGCCCTGGCCCTGGCTCTTGGTGCCGAAGCGCGCGATGGCCTTGCCCGTCGGGTGGATGCGGATCTCGGCCGAGTCGAACATCTTGAGCCCGAGAATATCGAAATGCTTGGACGGCCCGGCGCCGACGATCTCGGTGAAGCTGCAGATGCCGATGCCCATCAGCTCGCCGCGCTTGCGCTTCTCGGCCTGCTCGCGCCGCAGCGCGTCGTAGCCGATGATGTCCATCGCCTTCCTCAACGCGCGCGGATAGTCGCCGCTGTCGTACTCCCAGCCGAGCACCGACTTGTACGGGAACTGCTCGGGCCTGATGAAGTTCTTCATGCGGAAGTCGGCCGGGTCCATGCCGAGCTTCTGCGCGAGCGCGTCGGTCGCGCGCTCGATCGCGTGCACCGCTTCGGTGACGCGGAACGAGCAGCGGTAGGCGACGCCGCCCGGCGGCTTGTGCGTGTAGGCCGCGTCGACCTCGCAGAACGCGTGCTTGAGGTCGTACGAGCCGGTGCAGATCGAGAACAGGCCCGCGGGGAACTTCGACGGGTTCGCCGAGGCGTTGGCGTAGCCGTGATCGGCGACCGTGCTGATCTTCAGCGCGGTCATGGTGCCGTCCTTCTTCGCGCCCAGCTCGACCTTCATGTGGTAGTCGCGCGCGAAAGAATCGGCCTGCAGGTTCTCCATGCGGTCCTCGATCCACTTCACGGGCTTCCCGATCACGACCGACGCCGCGACCGCGACGACGTAGCCCGGGTACACCGGCACCTTGCCGCCGAAGCCGCCGCCGATGTCGGGCGAGACGACTCGGATCCGCTCCTCGGACAGGCCGACGTGACCCGCGACCAGCGCGAGCACCGTGCGCACCGCGTGCGGCGCCTGCGTCGTCATGTAGACCGTGAGCTTGCCCTCGGCGGAGTTGAAATCGGCGACGCAGCCGCAGGTCTCCATCGACGCGACATGGATGCGCGGCAGGTACACGTTCTCGCGTACGACGACGTCGCACGCGGCGAGCGCGCGCTCGGCGTCGGCCTTGTCGCCCGCCTCCCAGTGGAACGCGAGGTTGTCCTTCTTGTCCTTCTTGTCCTTGCGCAGGACCGGCGCGCCGGGGGCGAGCGACTTGTGCGGGTCGACCATCACCGGCAGCGGCTCGTACTCGACCTCGACCGCGTCGACGCCGTCGGCGGCGATGTAGCGCTCGGTGGCGATCACCGCGCAGACTTCCTGCGCCTGGTACATCACCTCGTCGATCGGCAGCACCATCTGCGTGTCGGCCGAGATCGTCGGCATCCAGTGCAGGTTGTACTTGGCGAGCGTCGGGCCGTCGATCACGGCGAGCACGCCCGGGATCTTCAGCGCCTTCGACGTGTCGATCTTCTTGATGCGTGCGTGCGCGTGGGGGCTGCGCACGATGTCCATGTACAGCATCCCGGGCAGCTGGATGTCGTCGACGTAGTTGCCCTTGCCGCGGATGAAGCGGGGATCCTCCTTCCGCTTCATCGAATGGCCCATGCCGCAGATCTTGGCGTCGGTCCTCGGCTTGATCTGCGATTCGTTCACTGAGTCGCTCATGGTCGTCTCCGGTTCAGGCGCTGCGCATCTTCTCGGCGGCGTATTGCACCGCCTTCACGATGTTCACGTAGCCGGTGCAGCGGCAAAGGTTGCCCGAGATCGCCTGCCGGATCTCCTGCTCGCTCGGGTTCTTGTTCTGCGCGAGCAGCGCGCTGGTCGTCATCAGCATGCCGGGGGTGCAGAAGCCGCATTGCAGGCCGTGCTTCTCGGTGAAGCCTTCCTGCACCGGGTGGAGCTTCCCGCCCTGCTCCAGCCCTTCGACGGTCGTGACCTTGCAGCCGTCGGCCTGCACCGCGAGCACCGTGCAGGACTTCACCGGCGTCCCGTCGAGCTGCACGGTGCACGCGCCGCAGTGCGAGGTGTCGCAGCCGACGTGCGTCCCGGTCAGGCGGAAATTCTCGCGGATCAGGTGCACGAGCAGCAGCCGCGAGTCCACCTCCGCCTCGCGCGCCGCGCCGTTGACGGTGACGCTGATCTTGTGGGTGGCCATGGTCAGATCCTCTCAGTTTCGACCCGCGCGCTCGAGCGCGATCTTCAGCGCGCGCGCCGTGAGCACGCGCGCCATCTCCTTCTTGTATTCGACCGAGCCGCGGCGGTCGGCAGAAGGCGAGGACGCCTTCGCGGCGATCTGCGCGGCCTCGCGCAGCGTCAGGTCGCCGGGCGTCTTGCCGGCGAGGAACTGGCCGGCCTCCTTCGCCTCGACCGGCGTCTGGCCGGCGTTGGTGAGCGCGATCGTGCAGCGCTCGATCGCGCCGCTCTTGCCGAGCGTGAGCTGCACCGCGGAGGCGGCCACCGCGAAGTCGCCGGTCTTGCGCTTGAGCTTCACGTAGGCGCCGCCGCTCCGCGCGGGCGGCACCGGGATGCGGACCTCGGTGAGGATCTCGCCCGGCGCGAGCGCGGTCGAGTAAAGGCCCTTGTAGAAGTCGCCCGCGGCGATCGAGCGCTCCTTGGATCCGCGCGCGACGAAGGTCGCGCCGAGCGCGATCATGATCGCGGGCTGGTCGTTGCCCGGGTCGCCGTTCGCGACGTTGCCCCCGATCGTCCCACGGTTGCGCACCAGCGGATCGGCGATGAGCGGCAGCGCGTCGGCGAGGATCGGCAGCTTCGCGCGCACGACCTCGGAGCGCTCGAGCGCCGCCTGGCGCGCCAGCGCCCCGATGCGCACGACGCCCTTCTCCTCCTTGATCGCGTCGAGGCCCGGGATGCGCCCGATGTCGACCAGATGCGAGAACGACGCGAGCCGCAGCTTCATCATCGGCAGCAGGCTCATCCCGCCCGAGAGCACCTTGGCGTCGTCGCCGTGCTTCTTCAGCAGCTTGAGCGCTTCGTCGAGGGACGCGGGGCGGTGGTAATCGAAAGAAGCGGGAATCATCGGCCTCTCCTTGGCGTTGCGCCGATACGAAACGGACTGCGGGAGTTATTTCAGGGTGCCGGACGACGATAGCATCGCGCGAACTGGCGCAGCAACCCCTGCCGCTCGGTTCCGCGCATGACGCGCCGCAGCGAGAGTCCGCTGGATCGCCGTCCCCTTATATTGCCCGGGCATGGCGCTGCGGATCGGCCAGGAACTTGGCGCGGCAGCCGGCGCAGCAGAAGTACCAGGTCGTGCCGCCCGCCTCCACGGTGTGGCGTGCGCCGGCGACGGTGACGCTCATGCCGCAGATCGGGTCCACCGCCTCGCGCGCGGGTTGCGCCCGCGGCTCCTCGCGCGGCGGCCGCGCGCCGGCGCGGCGGCGCTCGACGATCTGCGCCATGATCGAGAGCGCGATCTCCTCGGGCGTGCGCGCGCCGAGGTCGAGCCCGGCGGGCGCGGCGACGCGCTCGAGCGCCTCGCGCGACACGCCCTGCGCGGCGAGCGCGTCGCGCAGCGGCTCGAAGCGCTTGCGGCTCGCCACCACGCCGAGGTATGCGGGCCCGCTCGCGAGCGCCGCGTCGAGGATCTCGAGGTCCCGGTCGCCCATGGTGGCGACGACCACGTGCGCGCCGCGCGGGATGTCGCCGGGCGAGAGGTCGCTGCGCACCGAGGCGCCAGGAAAATCCGCGGGCGCCGCGTCCGGGTCGACCACCTCGACGCGATATCCCATCGCACGCGCGATGGCCGCCAGCGCGCGCACGGCCGGCGTGCTTCCGAACAGCAGCAGGCGGGGCACCGGCAGAACGGGCTCGACGTAGATCTCCACGGTACCTCCGCTGTCGCAGGTCATGGGGAGCGCGATCAGCCCGGGGCGGTGGCGCTCGGACGACTCGGGCGCGAGGCTCAGCAGCCGCGGCTCGCCGTCGGCGATCGCGCGCAGCGCCTCGCGCACCACGGTCGAGCGCGTGCAGCCGCCGCCCGCCCAGCCGTGATAGTCGCCGGTCGCGGTCACGAGCGCGGTATCGCCGACGCGCGCGGAGCTGGGCGGCTCGCGCCGCACGACCGTCACCAGCGCGAAGCCTTCTTCGCGGGCCGCGAGGCTCGAGGCGAGGGCGAGCAGGTCCGGGCGCATGGCTGCGTTCCGCGTGGGCGGGACGGCCATTCTAACGATGCGGTACGATACCGGTCCAGAACAATCCGTTCACGAATATTCGGCATCCGGTCCCCCAGGAGGAGTCACCATGGCGTCACGCAGGTCGTTGCTTTTCGCATTCGCCGCGCTCGCGGTCACCGCGCTTCCCGTGAGCAGCGCGCTCGCGCAGGGCGAGCCGCTGCGCATCGGCTTCCTCACGGTGCGCACCGGCCCGCTCGCGGCCGGCGGCCGCCAGATGGAAGAAGGCATCAATCTGCTGCTCAAGGAGCGCAACAACACCTTCGCCGGGCGCAAGGTCGAGATCTATTTCGCCGACACGGCGGGCCAGCCGGCGCAGGCGAAGAGCAAGACGCAGGAGCTGGTCGAGCGCAACCACGTGCACGTCATCATCGGACCGCTCGCGACGTTCGAGGCCCTCGCCATCGACGACTACATGCTCTCGTCGAAGACTCCGCTCATCACGCCCACGTCCGCCGCGCAGATGGACCTCGCGCAGCAGGGCAAGAGCGATTACGTGGTGCACGTCTACGGCACCGCGGCGCAGCCGATGCACGTGCTCGGCGACTTCGCGGCGAAAAAGCTGAAGCTCAAGAAGGTTGCGATGGTCGCGGACGACTTCACCTACGGCCACGAGGGCGCCGCGGGCTTCCACCGCGTGTTCGAGGACGACGGCGGCAGGATCATCCAGAAGCTGTGGCCGCCGCTCAACGTGCCCGACTACGGCTCCTACGTCGGGCAGATCAAGCCCGACGCCGACGGCGTGTACGCCGGCTTCGCGGGCTCCAACCCGCTGCGCTTCCTGCGCGCCTACCGCGAGTACGGGCACACCAAGCCGGTGTTCGGCAACCCGACGCTGGTCGACGAAGGCATCCTCAAGAACATGAGCGACGAGGCGCTCGGCGTGTACTCGGCGAGCTGGTACACGGTCGACCGCGACACGCCCGACAACAAGCGCTTCGTCGAGTCGATCCAGCGCGAGTACAAGGTGATCCCGGGCTTCTACACCGCCGGCACGTATACGGCCGGCCTGTGGCTCGAGCAGGCGCTGAAGGACATCAAGGGCAAGTTCGAGGACAAGGCGGCGTTCGTCAAGGCGCTGCACAGCGTGAAGCTCGATCACGGACCGATGGGTCCGATCCGCCTGGATCAGTACGGCAAGCCCGTGCTCAACATCTATGTGCGCAAGGTCGAGCGCAAGAACGGCCAGCTGGTCAACACGACGATCGAGACGGTGCGCGAAGTGAGCCAGTTCTTCCGCTACGACCCGAAGCAGTTCCTCGCGCAGCCGACCTACTCGCGCGACTACCCGCCCGCGAAGAACCTGGAATGACGGCAGTCGCAGTCGGCGGCGCGCGCATCGACGTCGAGCAGATCGGCAGCGGCCCCGAGCTCCTGCTCCTGCACTCGCTGCTCGCCGACCGCTCGGCGTTCGACCGGGTAAAGGGCGAGCTCGCGCGCGAGCGCCGCGTCGTCCTCGCGAACATGCCGGGCTACGGCGCCTCCTCGCCGGCCGGCGCGAGCATCGAGGAGTACGCCGATCACGTCGCGGGCCTGTTCCCGGCGCTGAAGCTCTCGGCCCGCACCGCGGTGCTCGGCAACGGTTTCGGCGGGTTCGTCGCCCTCGCGCTCGCCGCCCGGCACGGGGCGAAGTTCGACCGGCTGATCATCGCCGACTCGGCCGCGACCTTTCCGCCGCCGGCGAAGGAGCCTTTCAAGGTCCTCCATGCCAAGGTCAGCGAGCAGGGCATGGAGGCGGTCCTCGACGCCGCGGTGCGGCGCATGTTCCCGGAGGCGTTCATTGCCGAGCACCCCGAGGTCGTGGCCGAGCGCAAGGCCGCCCTCGCCGAGGCCGATCCGGGTTGCTTCGCCCGCGCCTGCCTCGCGCTCGCCCGGGTCGACCTGCGCGAGGCGGTCCGCGCGATACGCAATCCGACGCTGGTCATGGTCGGGGCGCTCGACCAGACCACGCCGCCCGGGCTCGCGCGCGAGCTCGCGGGAGCCATTCCCGGCGCGCGCTTCCTCGAGATCCCGGGCGCCGGGCACTGCCCGCAGATCGAGAAACCCGCCGAGTTCGTGGCCGCGGTGCAGGGCTTCCTCGCGGCGCCCTGACTCCCCTCTCTCGTCGCAAAAGTTTCGGCAAGCTGACAAAGCTGGCCTGCGGCTTGCTGCTATCCCCAAAAACGTCCGAAGACGGGCGTAAGAGGCCCCGAAATCGACGGGATTCCGGCGGTGTTGCCGGAAGTCCGACGCGTGATTTTTGTCACTCGACCGATACGAGGTACCCGATGCATCGTGCATGGCTCCTGGCCGGCCTGGTTGTCTGCGGATCCGCCGCAGGTCAGCCCGCTTCCCAGAATTTTCCGTCGCAGCCGATCAAGTTCATCGTGCCCTTCACGCCGGGCACGGGCATGGACATCATCGCCCGTCACGTCGGACCCAAGCTCACCGGGCGGCTGGGCCAGCCGGTCGTCGTCGAGAACCGGCCGGGCGCGAGCGGCAACATCGGCGCCGAGGCCGTCGCCAAGGCAGCTCCCGACGGCCACACCCTGATGGTCGGCGCCAACACGCTGGTCATCGCGTCCAACCTGTACAAGAACGTCCCGTTCGATCCGCTGCGCGACTTCTCGCCGGTGACGCTCGCGGCGACCACCACCATGGTGCTCGTCGTCAACCCGGCCACGGGCATCCGGAGCGTGCGTGAGCTCGTCGCCCGCGCCAAAGCGCAGCCGGGCAAGCTCACCTACGGCTCACCCGGCGTCGGCACGCCGCATCACATGGGGATGGAACTGTTCAAGGACCTGACCGGCGCGGACCTGCTGCACGTTCCGTACAAGGGCAGCGCCGGCGCCGTCACCGATCTCGTCTCGGGACAGATCAACGTGATGTTGCTGCCGATCCACCAGGTGCTGCCGTACCGGGACGCGGGACGGCTGCGGCTGCTCGCCGCGGCGGGCGCGAAGCGCCATCCTTCCGCGCCCGATCTGCCTACGCTCGGCGAGCTCGGAATCAAAGGCGCCGAGGCGGCCGATATCTGGTACGCGTTCTACGCGCCGGCCGGCGTGCCGGCACCCGTGATCGCGAAGCTCAACAGGGAGCTGCGCGCCATCCTGGCGCAGCCTGAGGCGAAAGCGGTGCTGCAGAAGGTCGGCCTGGACGCGGCCTCGTCGACGCCCGAGGAGTTGTTCGCGCTCATGAAGCGGGATTACGCGCGCTGGGGCGAGATCATCCGCCGGAACCACATCACCGCCGAATAGCGCAACCGGAGAACGACCATCGACAGCAAGCGACTGCCCGTCGTCGTCGCAGGTGCCGGCCCTACCGGGCTGATGTGCGCGCTCGCGCTCGCGCAGCAGGGCATCCCGGTCGTCGTGTGCGAGTCGGGCCGCGCTCTCGCGCGCGACCTGCGCGCCGGCACGTTCCACCCGCCGACGCTTGAGCTGATGGCGCCCTACGGCATCACCGACCGCATGCTCGAGGTCGGCATCCCGGTGCGCCACTGGCAGATCCGCGACCGGCGCGGCGAGTTCGTCGCGCAGTTCGACCTCGGCCTGCTCGCCGAGGACACGCCGTATCCCTACCGGCTGCACCTCGAGCAGCACCGGCTGACGCCGATCCAGCTCGACCTGGTCCGCAGCGCCGGGGCGGATGTGCGCTTCGATCACGCCGTCACGGGCGTCGAGCCGCGCGGCGACCGCGTGCTCGTGCACGTCGAAGCCGCGGGCAAGCCCGAGACGATCGAGGCCTCCTGGGTGATCGGCGCCGACGGCGGCCGCAGCTCGGTGCGCAAGGCGCTGGGCATCGAGTTCGAGGGCTTCACCTGGCCCGAGCAGTTCCTGGTCGCGAGCACGACGCACGACTTCTCGCGCTACGGCTTCGCGCTGAACGCGTACATCGCGGATCCGGTGGAGTGGATCGCGCTGTTCAAGATGCCGAACTCCGGTCCGCCCGGCCTGTGGCGCGCGGTGTTCCCGGTGCCCGATCAGGCCGAGGACGTGGTTCTCGCCCCGGAGAACGTCGAGGACAAGCTGCAGCGCTTCGTCGCGCGCAGTGTTCCCTACGAGGTGCGCTACAAGAGCACCTACCGCGTGCACCAGCGCGTGTGCAAAGCGTTCCGCGCGGGACGCGTGCTGCTCGCGGGCGACGCGGCGCACATCAACAACCCGATCGGCGCCTTCGGCCTGAACAGCGGCATCCACGACGCCGTCAGCCTCGCCGAGAAGCTGGGCAAGGTGTGGCGCGGCGACGCGGACGAGTCGCTGCTCGACGTCTACGCGCGGCAGCGCCGCACGGTGGCCATCGAGCAGGTCGACAAGATGTCGATCCGCAACAAGCGCATGCTCGAGGAGCACGATCCGCGCGTGCAGCGCGAGCGCCTGGCCGAGCTCGTCGCCATCGCCTCGAATCCCGAGCGCGCGCGCCGGCACATGCTCGAGACGTCGATGATCGCCAGCCTGCGCCAGGCGGCGCAGATCGCGTAAAGGCCCCGCGCGCCCGGTCGCGTCTCTGTATTTGCGGATACATCGCGCGGCCGACGCGATGCGCCGTCCGGCACATGCCCATGCCGATGAGACCAGCGGCCCCCAACCCCGGGTGGGGCTTGGCGTCATGCGCGGAGCCAAGAATACGCCGACGGTTGCGTTGACTGTCGTGGAAACCATGCCTATTCGGTCGTACCTCCTTGCCGCCATGCTCGCCGCCCTCTCCTGCCCGGCGTGGGCCGCCTGCGAAGCCTCCGACGGCTGCCCCGATACGGTTCCCGCGCTCATGGCGAGCGCCGAGCCCGCCGCAGCGGCCGCCGTGCAGATCGCCCAGATCCCGGCCGAGGTGGTGCCGGCTCTCGCGCCGGGCGATGCCGGCACGGCGCCCGAGCGGGTCGCGGCCACCCTGTCCGACGCTCGCCCCGGGAGCCTCGTGATGCGCCCCGAGCCCTCGCGCCCCGTCGCACGCTCGCCGGCGAACGAGCGTCGCGCGGAGCAGCGCTCGGCGCCGGGCTCCGAGTCGTCGTCTGTCTGGTTGATGCTGTTCGCGGGGTTGGCGTTCGCCGGATTCGTGGTCGCGAAGCGAAGCCGCGGCTAGGCCTTCCCGGCCGCGGGCAGCGAAAACCAGAAGGTCGCGCCCTCGCCCACCTTGCCCTCGGCCCAGACGCGGCCGCCGTGGCGCTCGACGACGCGCTGGACCAGCGCGAGCCCGACGCCGGTGCCGTGGAATTCCTGGTCGCCGTGCAGGCGCTGGAACACCCCGAACATCTTCTCGTAGTAGCGCATGTCGAAGCCCGCGCCGTTGTCGCGGACGTGATAGACGTTCTCGCCGTCCTTCGCCTCGCCGCCGGCCTCGACGCGCGGCGCGTCGGTCTTGCCGCTGAACTTGATGGCGTTCGACAGCAGGTTGGTCCACACCTGTCGCACGAGCGCGCGGTCGCAGCGCGCGCGCGGCATGGGACCGAGGACGAGCTCGGGAACCTTCGGCAGGCCGCCGGCCAGCTCCTCGAACACGTCGCGCGCGAGCTCGCCCATGTCGGTGTCGGCGACGTTCAGCGGGCGCCGCCCCAGCCGCGAGAACTCGAGCAGCGACTCGATCAGCACGCCCATCCGGCGGCCGTTGTCGCGCACCAGCGCGACGTACCGGCGCGACTCGGCGTCGAGCCGCCCGCCCGCCTCCTCCTCCAGGATCCGCGCGAAGCCTTCGATCGCGCGCACCGGCGCCCGCAGGTCGTGCGACACCGAGTAGCTGAAGCTCTCGAGCTCGCGGTTCGTGCGCTCGAGCTCGAGCGTGCGCTCGCGCACGCGCCGCTCGAGCTCGGCGTGCGTCTCGTTCGCGACGTCGATCTGCCGCCGGTGCAAGGCGATGCTCGAGGCGAGGTACGCGAGCGCGCCGAGCGACACGATCGACAGGACGTAGGTGAAAACCATCCACTTGAGCTGGTCGTTCCGCAGCGCGAACACGGCATCGGCGGGCTCGGCGAGCACCACGCCCCATCCGTGCGCGCCGATCGGCTGGTAGGCCACCACCTGCCGCTCGCGCGTCTCGGGATCGCTGACCACGTCGACGCCGCGGGCGCCCTGGAGCACGCGCTGGACGGCCGGCACGCGCGAGTAGTCGACCAGCTCCTGCTGCGACGCCCGGCGCGGGTGGTAGGCGAGAAAGCCGCGCTGGTCGACGACGTAGACGACGCCGCGCTCGCCCACCTCCACGCCGCGCGTCCATTCGAAGAAGAGATCCGAGCGCACCTGCAGCACGAGCACCGCGATGGTCGCTCCCGAGTCCGACTTGATCGGGATGGCGGCGACGAAGACGTTGCGCTCGGGCGGCGCGGAGCGCCGGTACACCCGCGAGACGTAGGGCCTGCCGGTCCGCTCCACCGACTGGTACCAGTCGCGGTGCGCGAAGTTCTGGCCGCGGATCTCGGGCGCGGGCGGAATGTCTGCGCGCAGCGTGCCGCTGGCGTCGTTGATGGTGATGCGGTCGATGAACGGGAAATCGCGCGGCACCCGGGTCAGGATCCGGATCGCCTCGTCCCAGCGGCCGGCCTCGATGAGCTGGCGGAAGCGCACGCGCGTCGCGAGCGCGACGCCGACGTCGAGCAGCCGGTCGAACTTCTCCGACAGTACCGTGGCCGCAAGGAACGAAACCGCGCCGCGGCGCTCGAGCGCCGACTCGGTGAGCTCGCGGTCGACGACGCGGTAGCTTTCGACCGCGACCGCGGCCACGCCGCCGAGCACGAGCAGCACGATCAGGGCGATGCGCCAGCGGACCGCCTGGCGGCGGGCGGGCCGCGCTAGCCCAGCGTGCCGACTTCGTTTTCGAGAAGGCTCCAAGCCGTAGACCCGAACTGGTCTCTCCACCGTCCGTAGAAGGCGCGGCCGAGCTTCGCCCGGAAGCTGGCGGTGTCGGCCGTGTTGAAGATCATGCCGCGCTCGGAGGCGAGACGTCCCTGCAGCTCCCTGTTGAGACCGTCGGTGTACTCGCGCTGCGCGGCGACGACCTTGCGCACGTTGCGCTGGACGATCTCCTGCACATCGCCCGGAAGGCCGTTCCAGAACCCGAGGTTGGCGAGCAGGTTGAATCCCGACCACATGTGGTTGGTGATGGAGACGTAGCGCGTCACCTCGTAGAGCTTGTTCACCTCGGTGACGACGAGCGGGTTCTCCTGGCCGTCGACCTGGCGAGTCTTGAGCGCGTCGTAGAGGTCGCGGATGTTGACGGTGACGGGCTCGGCCTCGAGCGCGGCGAACAGGTCGCGGAACATCCGGCCGTCCGGGACGCGCATGCGCACGCCGCGCAGGTCCTCCGCGGCGTTGATCGGGCGCTCGATCATGCTGATGTGGCGGAAGCCGTTCTCGAGCAGGCCGTCCTGGAAGCGGTAGATGCCCTTGGCGGCGCATTCGCGCCCGAGGTACTCGCCGAGCGCCCCGTCGTTCACGCGGTGCACCTGCGCGTGGCTGGTGAACGCGAACGGCAGGCTCTGGATCTCGGCGGCGGGCACCTTGCGACCGAGGATGCTGCCCATGACGGTGAAGAACTCGAGCTCGCCCGATTGCAGCATGTCGAGCGCCGCGGGGTCGGAGCCCTCGATGTGGTCGTTCTGCGGGTACACGGTGACGTTCAGCCGCCCGTCCGTCTCCTTGTAGACCTGCAGCCACAGGTCGGTCAGGAACTGGTGCTGGTGGCTGAGCGCGGGCTGGTTGTGGAACTGCCGCGCCGTCCAGCGCGTCGGCCGCAGCGCGGGCTGCTGCGCGCAGCCGGCGGCGGCCAGCGCCGCGCCGGCGGCAAGGAAACGCCGGCGCCGGCTGTCGATACCGTCCATCGCGAGCCCCCGCTCAGCGCCCGAGCCGCGTGTTCGCGAGCTCGAGCCGGTCCGCGAGATTGCGCGCGAGCGCCCGCGTGAGATGGAGCTGCGCGCCTTCGCTCATCTTCGCCACCGCCTCGGGCTCGAACTCCGCGACCAGCAGGTCGGTGGCCGCCTCGACCGTCGCGTGGCGCGCCGCCTTGCCGCCCCAGATGTACGCCATCTCGCCGAAGAACTCGCGCTCGTCCACCATGTTCAGCAGGCGGCCCTGGCGCGTGACCTTGACCTGCCCGCGCGCGAGGAAGAAGAAGCTGTTCCCCGGCTCGTTCTCGCGCAGCATCACCTTGCGCGCGAGGACGCGCATCCAGCGCGCGGCCCCGGCGATCTCCCACAGCTCGGCGTCGGACAGCCCGATCAGCATCTCGACGCGCTTCAGCGCAACGTACTTCTCGCTGTCGGCGACCGCCTCCCCGGGCAGCACCAGCTTCACCGCGCTCGACAGGTCGAGCGCGAACTCGGCCCAGGTCTTGTAGCGGTGCTCGGGGCGCTTGCCCATCGCCCGCAGCACGATCGCGTCGACCGATTTCGGGACGCCGGCGCGCAGCGCGCTCGGCAGCGGCGGATCGTCGCGCAGGATCTTCTGCACCAGCGACTGGATGTTGTCGGCGGCGAAGGGCTTGCGCCCGCTGAGCAGCTCGTACAGCACCACGCCGAGCGAGTACATGTCGCTGTGGAAGGTGAGCGGCCGGTTCTCGAGCTGCTCGGGCGACATGTACGACGGCGAGCCCATCGACGCCGTCTGGATCGCCTGCGTCTTGCGCAGCAGCGCGGCGCCGAAGTCGGCGATCTTCGGCTCGGTGCCCTTCGCCACCATGATGTTCGCGGGCTTGAGATCGCGGTGCACGATGCCCTCGCGGTGCGCGTAGTCGAGCGCCCCACAGCACTTGAAGCCGATCTGCAGCACATCGGCGACGGGAAGCAGCTTCCCCGGCGCGGTAAACTGCGACAGGTCGCCGCCGGTGACGAGCTCCATCGCGAGATAGCCCGAGTCCTCCTGCACCACCGCGTCCAGGATGCCGACGATGTGCGGGTGCTTGAGCTTGCCGGCGAGGGACGCCTCGGCGAGGAACTGGGTGCGGTGCACGGTCCCGAACTCGGGATCGCGGAAGACCTCGGGCTCGATGGTCTTCAACGCCACCTCCCTGCCCGAGAACGTGTCGACGGCGAGATAGACGGTGCCCGTTGCGCCCTTGCCGAGCATCTTGCGGATGTCGTACTTGCCGACCTGCAGCTTCAGGTCCAGCTCGAAAGGCGTCGGGCTCATGTCGTTCCCGTCACTCGAAACTCATTGCTCGAAACTCATTGTTCGAAATAATGTCCGTGCCGCAGCGTCTTGAGCCGGTACAGCTTCCAGGGCACCGCGCTCGTCATGTACAAGCTTCCCGCGTCGGCGCCGCGACCGAAGCCGAGGTTGGTCGGCAGCGCGCCGGGCGGCAGGGGCAGCTCGGCAAGCAGCGCACCGCCCGGATCGAGCGCCACGATCGCGCCCTTGGGATCGCGCGGGTTGGCGTTGTGGAAGGCGACGTACAGGTCGCCGTCGCTGTCCATCGCCATCCCGTCGGCGACGAGATCGTCGCGCTTGTAGAAGACGCGGCCGTTCGTGAGGTTGCCGTCGGCGTCGAGATCGTAGACGACGACGCCGCCCATCGTGATGCCGAAGCGGTCCTGCGCCGGACCGTTCGGGTTGGGCGGCAGGCGCGCGGTGTTCGACGCCGACACGTAGAGGCGCTTGCCGTCGGGCGACACCTCGATGCCGTTCGGCCGCAGGATGTCGGTCGAGAGCTGCACGAGGCGCCCACCGTCGTGATCCGAGCGGTATACCGCGTTCGGGAGCTCGGCGGGCTCGGGCTCGCCGTAGCGCGCGTCGGTGAAGTAAATGCGGCCCTGCGCGTCGCTCGTGACGTCGTTCGGCGAATTGAGGCGCTTGCCGCGGTACGCGTTGGCGACCAGCGACGTCTGCCCGGTCGCGAGGTTGCGGCGCACGACCGCGCGCCCGCCGCCGTCGGCGTCCTGCGCCATGATGAGGTCGCCGCCGCGGTCGACGTGCAGGCCGTTCGCCATGCCGCTCGGCTCGAGGTACCGGGTCGTCGTGCCCGTCGCCGGGTCGTAGCGGTAGATCGTCCCGCGCGGGTTGCCCTCGCGCACGAGCCCGGTGCGCGTCAGATCGCTGACGTACACGGCGCCGTCCTTCGCCGCGACCACGCCCTCGGCGTACACGCGCCCGGCGTGCGAGACCTCCTCCCACTTGGCGTCGGGAGCCACAAGGCCCGCGGGCCGCATGAGGCCCGTGCAGGAGGCGAGCAGCGTCGCGGCGAAAAGCGCGCCCGCGGCGCGGATGGCGCGACGCATCTACTCGGGCTCCACGCCGGCGGCCGCCAGCACCTTCGCGACCTCGAGCGTGTCAGCCTTGATGCGCGCGGTGACCTCCTCCGGCGTGCTGTGCTCGGTCTGGACGCCCAGGCCGTCGTACTTCTCGCGGACGTCGGCGAGCTGCACGATGCGTCCGAGCTCGGTGTTGAGCCGCGCGACGATCGCGCGGGGCGTCCCGTGCGGCGACACGACCGCCCACCACACGCCCGCGTGGTAGCCCGGGATCCCGGCCTCGATCATCGTCGGCACCTCGGGCAGGACCGGCGAGCGCTTTTCGGTCGTGACGGCGAGCGGCCGCAGGCGTCCCGCGCGGATGTGCGGCATCGCCGGCACCATGTCGGAGAACACCATCTGCACCTGGCCGGCGACCAGGTCCGAGACCGCCTGCACCGTGCCCTTGTACGGGACGTGCACGATGTCGATGCCGGTCGCGGCCTTGAACATCTCCGCGCTGATGTGCGACTGGATGCCCTTGCCGCCCGAGCCGAAGTTGAGCTGACCGGGCCTGGCCTTGGCGAGCGCGACCAGCTCCGCGACGCTCTTCGCCTGAACCGAGGGATTGACCACCAGCACCTGGCCCGCGCTCGCGACCATCGAGATCGGCGCGAAATCGGCGATCGGATCGAAGCCGAGGTGCTTGTACAGGTGCGGGTTGGTCGCGAGCGTGCTCGAGCTCGAGATCAGGATGGTGTAGCCGTCGGGCGGCTGCTTGGCCGCGAACTCGTGGCCGATGTTGCCGCCCGCGCCCGGGCGGTTTTCCACCGTCACGGGCTGCGCGAGCCGCTCGGTGAGCTTCTGCCCGAGCAGGCGGCACAGCACGTCGCTCGAGCCGCCGGGCGGGAACGGCGCGATGAAGCGGATCGGCCGGGTCGGGTAGGGAGCCTGCGCGTGCGCGAGCGCCGGGCCGAGGCAGCACAGGAGAACGGCGGCACGAAGGATGGCTCGCATGTCGGGTCCGACGGTGGGGAAAGCGAGTTTAGAACAATCGCGCGCGGTCTGTCCTGCGCGCACCGCGGGCGTTCCGCCATGTCGAACGGCATTCCATTCTGTTGCTGGGCGGCGACGGTCTTTGATAGCATGTCGCGGCTTCCCCTTCGATGCTTTCCGCGAGAAATTCCGCCATGCCGCACGACAAGGATCAGACCCACTGGCACGAGCCCACCGGCAACAAGCGCGCCGGCTTCGGCCAGTTCAAGAAGCAGCCGACGCCTTACGACGCGTTCATGGAGTCGGAAGGCGTCCCCGTGTTCCGCGGCATCGGCATCCGCCGGGTGCAGGACCTGCCGCTCATGCCGTGGAAGCGCAAGGGCGGACGCGGCCATTACATCCAGCTGCACGGCACCGAGACCAAGTGGGGCTGCTACGTCGTCGAGGTCCCTCCGGCGGGCGCGCTCAACCCCGAGAAGCACATGTACGAGGAGATCTTCCTCGTGGTCGAAGGGCGCGGCACGACCGAGGTCTGGCTCGAGGGCGATGTGAAGAAGCACGTGTTCGAGTGGCAGAAGGGCTCGATGTTCTCGATCCCGATGAACGCGTGGTACCGCCTCGTTAACGCCACCTCGGGCGGCGCGCTGCTGCTCGCGGGGACGACCGCGCCGAACGTGCTGAACATGATCAATAACGTGGACGCGGTGTTCAACAACCCGTACGTGTTCCGCGACCGCTTCTCGGGCGCCGACGACTTCTACAAGCCCAAGGACGACATCGAGCCCGATCCCGTGCGCGGCCTCGCGATGCGGCGCACGAACTTCATCCCCGACATCGTCAACTGCGAGCTGCCGCTCGACAACCGGCGCTCGCCGGGCTGGCGGCGCGTCGAGCCGTTCATGACGAACAACCAGTTCTACTTCTGGATCGGCCAGCACGAGCAGGGCCGCTACTCGAAGGCGCACGCGCACACCTCGGCCGCGGTGCTGATCTGCGTCAAGGGCGCGGGCTACACGTACACGTGGCCCGAGCGCTGCGGCGTCTCGCCGTGGAAGGACGGCCACGCCGACCAGGTGAAGCGCGTCGATTACGAGCCCGTCGGCATGGTGAGCGCGGCGCCCGGCGGCGCGCGCTGGTACCACCAGCACTTCGCCGCGTCGAAGGAGCCGTTCCGCCTCACCGCGTGGTTCGGCCCGCACAACCCCGGCCGCGATCCCGGCGCGCCGGGCGAGAAGGCGATCGATTACACCGGCATGGACATCCCCGAGGGAGGCACGGCGATCCCGTACTGGATGGAGGACCCGTTCCTGCGCCGGGAATACGAGGACACGCTGAAGAAAAACGGCGTGCCGTGCCGCATGGATCCGGGCTGGTACGAGACTCCGAAGCAGCACGCTCCGGCGAAGTGATGTGAGCGAGGAGTCCGGCGGCCGCATCTTCTTCTCGAGCGTCGGCCGCAGCCTCGAGGTCGAGGACGAGATCCGGCTGACGAGCGTCGGGGTCGACATCGGCTCCTCGACCTCGCACCTCGCCTTCTCGCATCTGGTGCTCGAGCGGCTCGACAACCGCTACGTGGTATCGAAGCGCGAAGTGTTCCACGAGTCCGATGTTCTTCTCACACCGTTTCTCGACGACACGACGATTGACTCGACCGCGCTCGGACGGTTCATCGAGGAGCAGTACCGTCTCGCGGGCATCGAGCCCGCCGCCATCGACACCGGCGCCCTGATCCTGACCGGCGTCGCCGTGCGGCGCGCGAACGCGCGCGCGATCGGCGAGCTGTTCGCCGCGCAAGCCGGCAAGTTCGTGGCGGTGAGCGCGGGAGATGCGCTCGAGACGACGCTCGCCGCCTTCGGCTCGGGCGCCGCCGCGCGCTCGATCCGAGAGTCGGCGCGCGTGATGAACGTCGACGTCGGCGGCGGCACCTCGAAGATCGCGGTGTGCGAGTCGGGCGAGCTGGTCGAGGCCACCGCGATCGACGTCGGCGCGCGCGTCGTCGCCTTCGGCGCAGACGGCCGCGTCGAGCGCATCGAGGAGGCCGGGCGCCGCTTCGCCGCCGAGGCCGGCGTCGTGCTGCGGGCCGGCGCGGCTCCGGATGCGGCGGCGCTCGATCGAATTGCCGAGCGCATGGCCGAGCGCCTGTTCGAGGCGATGAGCCGCCCAGCGCTCGCCGCCGAGACCGCGGCGCTGCTGCGCCTCGAGCCGCTCGCGAACGCGCGCGCGCCCGACGTCGTCACCTTCTCGGGCGGCGTGTCGGAGTACATCTACGGCCGCGAGACGCGCGCCTTCGGCGACCTCGGCCCGAGGCTCGCGCGCGCGATCCGCGCGCGCGTCGAGCGCTGGGGCCCGCGCTTCGAGCGCCCCGAGCAGGGAATACGCGCGACGGTGATCGGCGCCTCCCAGTACACGATCCAGGTGAGCGGCAGCACGATCTTCGTCTCGCCGCACGAGGCGCTGCCGCTGCGCAACGTCCCGGTGATCGCGCCTGCGCTGCCGCTCGACCCGGAGTCGCTCGACACCGGCGCGATCGCGGCCGCGATCGGACACGCGCTCAGGCGCCTCGATCTCGAGAACGGCGAGCGCGCGGTCGCGCTGTGCTACCGCTGGAGCGGGTCGGCCACGTTTGCGCGGCTCGACGCGTTCTGCCGCGGCGCCGCCTCGGGCCTCGCCCGCGTGCTCGCGCGCGGCCATCCGCTCGTGCTGATCGGCGAGGGCGACGTCGGCGGCCTGATCGGCATCCATTGCCGCGAGGAGCTGCGCGTCCCGGGCGCGATCGTGTCGGTCGACGGAATCGCGCTCAAGGAGTTCGACTTCGTGGACGTCGGCGCGCTGCTCGCGGCCTCGGGCGCAGTGCCCGTGGTGATCAAGTCGCTCGTGTTCCCGCCGTCGGCCGCGCTCGGGCGTGCTAGCGGCCCAGGGTCTCGTTGAGCACTCGCGCGAGGCGGATGCCCGCCTTGCGGATCTGCTCCTCTACGACCGGCTCGGCGCGCGAGGCGTACGCCTCGCCGATCGCGATCACGCCGTCGTATCGGCGCGAGCACGCGAAGCCGCCCGGAAGCATCGGATAGACGACGCTCGCTGCGATCTCGTGGCTCTCGCGCATCCAGTCCGCGATCGAGCCCTGCTCCCATCGCGCCTTTTGCGCCGCGCTCACGGGCGCGTCGACGACGGCACGCTCGCCGCCGCGGTCGGCGAGCACCCGCTCGACCAGGTGGATGTCCCAGATCGTGTGCAGGCGGATCGTGCCGTACGGCGCGTTGTCGCGCGTGCCGAAGAAGGCGACCTCGACACGGTTCCCGCCCTGGTCGTGGTGATCGGCGGCGTGCAGCGGCTGGTGGATGTCGCCCATCAGGTGCACCACCCACTTGAGCGCCTCGTTGCGCTCGCGCGGATGCCGCGCGCGGTCGCCGAGGATCGCGATCTGGCGCTCCAGCTGCGCCGACGCGCACGAGCCGCGGCGGCAATAGCGCGCGGGATCGGCGTCGCCGCACATCGGGATGTTGTCGTAGTGCCACGAGGCGCGGCGCTTGCCCCAGGGATAGTCCTTGATCTCGTCGGCCCAGTAGGCGACGTCGGCGAGGGTGCGCCGTCCCGAAGGCGTGCGGTCCGCGAGCCGGTCGCGCGCGAGGAGGAAGCCGACCTCGCGCGCCGCGCGCGCGTTCAGGTAGCGGTCGGCGATCGCGCCGACCATGCGGTGTCCGGGCTCGCCCCACGCGAGCGCGGGCGCGGGGGCGCCGAGCGCGAGCGCGCCGCTCAGTGCCAGTGCCGCCAATGCCCCCCGCCGTAGTAATAGTGGTGAGACCCGCCCCAGGCGTACGTGCGCCCGGGCACGAAGACGATTCCCGGCGGCGGCGGCCCGTACGCGTAGACCGGCGCCGGCTCCACCGGCGCCACGACGCAGCCCGCCAGGCCGAGCGCCGCCGAGGCGAGAACGATCGATGCGAGAGCTTTCATCAGGGATCTCCGGATTGCGATACCCGTATGAACGCACGATCCGGCCACCGAGGCCCGTAGAAATTGTTACCGCATCTTTCGCATGAGCGAGCGCGTCACGCGCCGTTACAAGCACGCGCATCTCACCCGCCGAGCTCGGCCCGCACGTCGACCTCCATCTCGCCGATGCGCTCGATCGAGCCCTTGAGGCGGTCGCCGGGCCTGAGCTTGCGCACGCCCGCCGGCGTGCCGGTGGTGATCAGATCGCCGGGACGCAGCGTCAGCACGCCCGAGAGGAAGCGGATGTGCTCGCGCACGCCGCAGATCATGTCGCCGGTGTGCGCGCTCATCTCGAGCTTGCCGTTCTGCTCGACGCGGATCGCGAGGTTCTGGGGGTCGGGAATCTCGTCGCGCGTCACGATCCACGGACCGAGCCCGGTGAACGTGTCGAAGCCCTTGCGGATGTTGCGCGTGTTCTGGCGGCCGCGTCCCCAGGGATCGCGCTGGCTGAAGTCCCAGCACAAGGTGTAGCCGAAGACGTGCTCGAGCGCGCGCTCCTCGCTCACCTTGCGCGCGGTCGCGCCGACGACCGCGCACAGCTCGCACTCGAAGTCGACGTCCTTCGAGATCTTCGGCAGGACCACCGTCCCGCCCGGGCCGATGATCGAGGAGGTCGGCTTGAGGAAGAACTCGGCCATCAGGTCGTCGGGCGTGTACTCGCTGCGGTCGGTGGAGCCGCCCTTGGCGCGCATCTCCTCGGCGTGCGCCTTGTAGTTGGACGCCGCGGCCCAGATCGACGGCGGATCGAGAACCGGCGCGAGCAGCGTTACCGAGGCGAGCGGCACGCCCGCGCCGGCGCCGATCGCGCCCTGCGCGCTGCGCCTCGCGCCGGCGCGGTTCGCGAGCGCGTCGATCACCTCGCGCAGGGTGTAGCCGCTGCGCACGTGGCCGGCGCGCACCAGGGCCTCGCCGATGGGCCAGACGAGGCCGCCGTCGACGGCGCACGCCTCG
>DATDMW010000343.1:0-2579 GCA_036518595.1 Burkholderiales bacterium | reverse complement strand
CACGCGCGCGAGAACCCGTCGCTCTTCCAGACGGGCTGGTTCGTGGAGTCCGTGCTTTCGCAGACGCTGATCGTGCACGTGCTGCGCACCGCGGGCGTGCCCTTCGTCGCGAGCCGCCCGGGCGCCGCGCTCGTCGCGGCCACCGTCGCCGTCTGCGTGTTCGCGGGATGGCTGCCGTTCTCGCCCTTCGCTCCGCTGTTCGGGTTCGCGCCGCTGCCCGCCGCGTACGGGTTCGCGCTCGCGGCGATCCTGGCGTGCTATCTCGGCTTGACGCAGGCGCTCAAGACGGCGCTGGTCCGCCGCTTCGGCATCGATTGAGGAGACGCCATGGCCAAGCGCATCGTGATCATCCAGGGCCACCCCGATCCCCGGCGCGAGCGCTTCGGCCGCGCGCTCGCCGCGGCCTACGCCGACGGCGCCGCGGCGGCCGGCCACGAAGTGCGCGCGGTCGACGTCGCGGCGATCGACTTTCCGATCCTGCGGACGCGGGAAGAATGGGAATCCGGCCCGCTCCCCGGGACGTTGCGCGGGGCGCAGGATGCCATCCGCTGGGCCGATCACCTGGTACTGCTCTTCCCGCTCTGGGCCGGGACCATGCCGGCGCTGCTGAAGGCCTTCCTCGAGCAGGTGTTCCGCCCCGGGTTCGCAATGGCGGCCAGCAAGCGTGACCTCCTGTGGGAGAAGCGCCTCGCCGGCAAGTCGGCGCGCGTCGTCGTCACCATGGGCATGCCCGCCTTCGTCTTCCGATGGTGGTTCCGCGCGCACGCGCTCAAGGGCCTCGAGCGCAACATCCTCGCTTTCTGCGGCATCGGCCCCATCCGGGAGAGTCTGGTGGGTTCGGTCGATTCGCCGGACGACGCCGCGAGGCAGGAATGGCTCGCGCGCATGCGGGCGCTCGGGCGCAAGGGCGAGTAACCTGCGCGGGTGAAGCTCATCGTCGAATCGCATTCCGGACACCGCGGGGAGCAGGAGCCGCGCGCCTTCCGCATGGGCGAGCGGCGGCTCGGGGTGATCGAGATCGTCGACCGCTGGATCGGCCCCGACTACCGCTATTTCCGCGTGAGCGCGGACGACGGCAATCTGTACGTCCTCCGGCGCGACGATGCGACGGACGAGTGGACGCTCGGCGCCTTCACGCGCGCCGGCCCGCCCGCGGGCTGATCAGCCGCCCGCGCGGCGGTCGGCCACGATGCGCCCGTCGACCAGCTCGATGATGCGCCCGCACTGGCGCGCAAGGTCGTGGTTGTGCGTCACCAGCAGCACGGTGGTCCCGCTCGCGCGGTTCACCTCGCGCATCAGGTCGAACACGCCCTGCGCCGATCGGGTGTCGAGAGTCCCGGTGGGATCGTCGGCTCGCACGAGCGAGGGGCTCATCGCGAGCGCGCGGGCGACCGCGACGCGCTGCTGCTGCCCGCCAGACATGTCGGACGCGAGGTGCTCGCGCCAGGGCGTGAGGCCCATGATCTCGAGCAGCTCCTCGGCGCGGCGGCGCATGGCGGCATCGGGCCGGCCGCGGTCGAGGAGCATCGGCATGGCCACGTTCTCCACCGCCGTGAACGCCGGCAGAAGATGGTGATACTGGAACACGAAGCCGATCGAGCGCCCGCGCAGGCGCGTGAGCGCGCGGTCGTCGAGGCGAGTCGTGTCCTCGCCGCCGATGAGAAGCCGCCCGCTCGTCGGCCGGTCGAGCAGTCCGACGACGTTGAGCAGCGTGCTCTTGCCGGAGCCCGAGGGGCCCATGAGCGCGGAGAACTCGCCCTTCTCGAGGACGAGGTCGATCCCGTGCAGCACCTCGAGCTCCGCCGGCGTGCCGACGCCGTACGACTTGCGGATGGCCTCGAGCCTGAGGACCGCGTCAGCCACGGATCGCCACCACCGGATCCAGGCGCGCGCCGCGCATCGCGGGCAGCAGCGCCGATGCGAGCCCGGTCAGCATCGCGATCACGGCCGACGCGAGAAACAGGACGGGGTCGTAGCCGATCGGGAACAGCGGCGTTCCGTCCGGGTTGGTGACGAAGGCGCCCCAGGCGAGGATCGCGGCGATCGCGATCACCGAGCCGAACGCCGAGCCGACCAGCCCGAGGACCGCGCCTTCGATCAGGAACACGCGCAGAACCTGCCCACGCGAGGCGCCCATGGCTCGCAGGATCCCGATCTCCCGCGATTTCTGCACCACCGAGACGATCAGCACCGCGGCGATACCGAGCGCGATCGCGAGCGCGACGAAGACGCGGATCGTCGTGTTGGCGACCTTCTGCGCGCTGATGGCCATGAAGAACTGCTCGTTCGTCCGGATCCAGCTGTCGGCCTCGACGCCGGTCGAGGCGGTGATCGCCCGGGCCACGTCCTCGGCCGCGTAGATGTCGCGCACGGTCACGTCGATGCTCGAGGCGCCGCCGGTGAGCCCGAGCAGCGCCTGCGCGGTGTGCAGCGCGACGTAGGCGATGCGCTGGTTCGCGCCCTTGCTGCCGAGATCGACCAGACCGGTGACCGTCAGCGTCGCGCCTTCTCCGGTGCTCTTCACGAGACGCAGCTTGTCGCCGACCGTGACGCCCAGGTCGCTCGCGAGCTCGGTGCCG
>DATDMW010000342.1:0-9038 GCA_036518595.1 Burkholderiales bacterium | reverse complement strand
CTGGTGTCGGGGCTGTTCGTGGGCATGGTGCTCGGGCTGCAGGGCTATGACACCCTCGTGCGCTACGGGTCGTCCGAGGCGCTCGGCGTGCTGGTCTCGCTCTCGCTCGTGCGCGAGCTCGGGCCGGTCGTCGCCGGGCTGCTGTTTGCAAGCCGCGCGGGCAGCGCGATCACGGCCGAGATCGGACTGATGAAAGCGACCGAACAGCTTTCGGCGATGGAGATGATGGCCGTCGATCCGATCGCGCGCGTGGTCGCACCGCGCTTCTGGGCGGGCGTCATCTCCATGCCGTTGCTGGCGGCGCTGTTCTCCGCGATGGGCGTTTTCGGCGGCTATCTCGTCGGCGTGCGCCTGATCGGCGTCGACGAGGGATCTTTCTGGTCGCAGATGCAGGCGGCGGTGGACTTCCGCGAGGACATCCTGAACGGAATTATCAAGAGCCTGGTGTTCGGCGTGGCGGTGACGTGGATCGCGGTGTTCGAGGGCTACGACGCGCCGCCGACGGCCGAAGGCGTGTCGCGCGCGACGACGCGCACGGTGGTCACGTCGTCGCTCGCGATTCTCGCCCTCGATTTCGTATTGACTGCGCTGATGTTCAGGGGAGCTTGATCATGATGACCCGCAAGGAACTCGATCTCTGGGTGGGGCTGTTCGTGGTGATCGGCATCGGGGCGATGCTGTTCCTGTCGCTCAAGGTCGCGAACCTCGCCTCGTTCTCCGCCTCCGACACCTACCCGATCATGGCCAAGTTCGACAACATCGGCGGGCTGAAGGTGCGCGCGCCGGTGAAGAGCGCCGGCGTCGTGGTCGGCCGCGTCGGGGAGATCCGTTTCGACAACGAGTCGTTCGAGGCGGTGGTCGTGCTCAATCTGGACAGCCACTATCAGTTCCCGCGCGACACCTCGGCGAAGATCCTCACGTCGGGACTGCTCGGCGAGCAGTACATCGGCCTCACCGCGGGGGGCGATTCGGCCAACTTGAAGGCCGGCGACGCGCTGAAAATCACCCAGTCCGCCGTGGTGCTGGAAAATCTCATCGGCCAGTTCTTGTACAATAAGGCGTCGGAGGGCGGCAGCGGAGACGGCAAGAAGTAGGAATGCAGGGCGAATGGCGATACTCGCAAGGCTAGCCGCCGTCGCGGCGCTCGTGACCGCGGTCGCAGGCTGCGCGAGCCCCGGCGGCAATCCCGCCGACCCGCTGGAGCCGCTCAACCGGGCGATGTTCGGCTTCAACGAGAAAGTCGACAATGCCGTGCTGAAGCCCGTCGCGCAGGGATACCGCGCCGTGACGCCGCAGATGGTGCGCACCGGCGTCACCAACTTCTTCTCCAACCTCGAGGATCTCTGGATCTCGGCCAACAACCTGATGCAGGGGAAGGCGGAGTGGGCGCTGGGCGACCTGCTGCGGTTCACGTTTAACTCGAGCTTCGGTCTGCTCGGCGTGATCGACGTCGCCTCCGACATGGGACTGGAAAAGCACAACGAGGATTTCGGGCAGACGCTCGGCCGCTGGGGCGTCGGCAGCGGCGCCTATCTCGTGCTGCCGCTGCTCGGTCCTTCTACGGTGCGTGACGGCGCCGCACGCGTGGTCGACTGGCAGGGAGACGTTGTGAGCAACCTGAGCAACGTACCGACCCGCAACACCCTCTACGCGACGCGCGTGGTGAGTGACCGCTCCAACCTGTTCGACGCGACCAGCCTTCTCGACGAGGCGGCGCTCGACAAATACACGTTCGTGCGCGATTCCTGGCTGCAGCGCCGCCGCAGCCTGGTGTACGACGGCAGCCCGCCGCGCGAGCCTTCCGATTCCGACGAGCCGAAGTGAGGCCATCATGAAGAAGATCCTGAGCACGCTCGCCCTGATCGCCCTCGCGTCGACGGCGCTGGCACAGGACGCGACGCCCGACGCCCTGGTCAAGTCGATCACGCATGACGTGCTCGCGGTTCTGAGGCAGAACGCGAACGCGCAGGATCCGAAGCAGATCGCGAACATCATCGAGACGAAGGTGCTTCCGCACTTCGAGCTCACGCGCATGACGCAGCTCGCCATGGGCCGCAACTGGCGCGCGGCGTCGCCCGAGCAGCAGAAAGCGCTCACTGCCGAGTTCATGACGCTGCTGGTGCGCACCTACTCGACCGCGCTCGCGAGCTACCGCGACCAGGTGATCGACGTGAAGCCGCTGCGCGCCGCGCCGAACGCGACCGACGTCACAGTCAAGTCCGACGTGAAGCGGCCCGGATCCCAGCCGATCGCCATCGACTACGATCTGGGAAAAACATCGGCCGGCTGGAAGGTCTACGACGTCAAGGTGGGCGGCGTGAGCCTGGTGACGACGTACCGCGAGACGTTCGCGAACGAGGTGCGCGAGAACGGGATCGACGGCCTGATCAAGTCGCTCTCCACGAAGAACCGGCAGAGCGACGCCCGATTCGGAGCGAGCAAGACGTGATCCGGCGCAACGCCGACCGGCTGGTTGTCGAAGGCCCGGTGACTCTCGACACCGTGCCCGAGCTCGCCGCCGGGCTGGAGGCGCAGCTCGGCACCGGTGATGCGGTCGTGGACTTCGGCGGCGTGACCGATGTGGACTCCTCCGCGGTCGCGCTCGTGCTCGAGTGGCGGCGGCAGGCCGAGGTCCGCGGCGTGTCGCTGCGAGTCGCGAACGCCCCCGAGGCGCTGCAAAATCTCGCCCGGCTGTACGGAGTGCTCGAGCTGCTTCCTCTCGCCCGCTGAAGCCGGCTCGCCCAGCCCCGGCGCGAGCATGACTGCCGCCATACAGATCGACGACGTCCACAAGCGCTTCGGGCCGCTGCAGGCCCTGGCCGGGATCGACCTCGAGGTGAGGCGCGGCGAGTTCTTCGGCCTGCTCGGGCCGAACGGTGCCGGCAAGACCACGCTGATCAATATCCTCGCCGGTCTGGTGCGCCCGGATCGCGGCGGCGCGCGCGTGCTCGGCCACGACGTGCGGGGCGCCTATCGTCTCGCGCGCCGTGCGCTCGGCGTGGTGCCGCAGGAGCTCGTGTTCGATCCGTTCTTCACCGTGCGCGAGACGCTCGAGATCCAGTCCGGGTATTTCGGCATCCGCAACAACCGCGCGTGGATCGACGAGGTGATGGAGCACCTGGACCTCACCGGCAAGGCGGACGCCAACATGCGCGCGCTGTCCGGCGGCATGAAACGCCGCGTTCTCGTCGCGCAGGCGCTCGTGCACAAGCCCGACGTGATCGTGCTCGACGAGCCGACGGCGGGCGTCGACGTCGAGCTGCGCCAGGGATTATGGCAGTTCATCCGCGGCCTCAACCGCGACGGGCACACCGTGGTGCTGACCACGCACTATCTCGAGGAGGCCGAGCTCCTGTGCCAGCGCATCGCGATGCTGAAACAGGGTCGCGTCGTCGCGCTGGACTCGACCGCCAACCTGCTGAAGCAGGTGCATCACCTGTTCCTGCGCGTGCGCGTGGGCGGCGCCCCGCTGCCCGCGGCGCTGGCGCCGCTCGAGCACGGCAGCGCATCGGGCGCGCACGTGCTGCGGCTCGAGGACTACGGCGACATCGAGCCCGTGCTCGCGCAGCTGCGCGCGGCCGGATGCCGCATCGAGGAGCTCGAGCTCGTCCAGCCGGACCTCGAGGATGTGTTCGTCGAGCTCATGAAGGCCGACTGATGCCGACCGCACGCAGTGGGTTCCCGACCCTCCTCTACAAGGAGGTCCTGCGCTTCTGGAAAGTGAGCGTGCAGACGATCGCGGCGCCGGCGCTGACGGCCGTGCTATACCTGCTGCTGTTCGCGCACGTCATGGAGAATCGCCTGCAGGTCTACGGCAGCATCCGGTACACCGCGTTCCTCGTGCCCGGCCTGGTGATGATGTCCGTGCTGCAGAACGCGTTCGCGAACAGCTCCTCGTCGCTCATCCAGTCGAAGATCACCGGCAATATCGTCTTCGTGCTGCTCCCGCCGCTCTCGTACTGGGAATTCTTCGCCGCGTACGTACTCGCCGCCGTGGTGCGCGGCCTGATCGTCGGCGCAGCCGTGATCGCCGTGACCGTGCCCTTCGTGCACCTGCCGATGCTGGAGCCGTGGTGGGTCGTGCTCTTCGCTGCCGCAGGAAGCGCCCTGCTCGGGACGCTCGGTGTGATTGCGGGCGTCTGGGCGGAGAAGATCGATCAGGTCGCGGCGTTCCAGAACTTCCTGGTCATGCCGCTGACCCTCCTCTCGGGCGTCTTCTACTCGATCCATTCGCTGCCCGCGTTTTGGCAGGGGCTCTCGCATTTCAACCCATTTTTCTACATGATTGACGGTTTCCGGCACGGCTTTTTCGGCGTGTCGGACGTCGATCCGTTGCGCAGCCTCGCCGTGGTGGCTGCCGCGCTCGCCGTCGCGACCACGATCGCGCTCGCGATGTTGAAAGGCGGCTACAAGCTGCGGCATTGAAGGAACCGATGATGGTGACACCCGAGGAAGTGCAGGGATATATCGAGTCCGGGCTCGCGTGCCGGGAAGTCCGGGTCGCGGGCGACGGCGCGCATTTCGAGGCGCTGATCGTGAGCGAGGCGTTCCGCGGCAAGAACCGCGTGCAGCGCCACCAGATGGTGTACGCCGCGCTCGGCGAGCGCATGCGCGAGGAAATCCACGCGCTGTCGATGCGCACGCTGACCCCCGAGGAAGCGCAGGAATCGCATGGATAAGCTGGTGATCGAGGGCGGTGTGCCGCTCTCGGGCGCGGTGCGCGTCTCGGGCGCCAAGAACGCCGCGCTGCCGCTGCTGTGCGCGGCGCTGCTGACCGAGCAGCCGGTGCGGCTCGCCAACATCCCGCAGCTGAAGGACGTCAGCACGATGCTGCGGCTGCTTGGCCAGATGGGGGTGCAGACTTCGCTCGACGAGCGGCTCGGCGTCGAGCTGAGCGCTCGGAGCGTAACCCACCCCGTCGCCCCGTACGAGCTGGTGAAGACCATGCGCGCGTCCATCCTGGTGCTCGGGCCGCTGCTCGCGCGCTTCGGCGAAGCGCGTGTCTCGCTGCCCGGCGGATGCGCGATCGGCCTTCGGCCGGTCGACCAGCACATCAAGGGCCTCGAGGCCATGGGCGCGCAGATCTCGGTGGAGGAGGGCGACATCGTCGCGCGCTCCGGACGCCTCAAAGGTGCGCGCATCGTCATGGACCTGGTCACAGTCACCGGCACCGAGAACCTGATGATGGCGGCCTGCCTCGCCGAGGGCACGACGGTACTCGAGAACGCCGCGCGCGAGCCCGAGGTCGTCGATCTGGCGCGCTGCCTGAGCGCAATGGGCGCGCGCGTCGCGGGCGCGGGGAGCGACGTCATCACGGTCGAAGGCGTCGCCCGGCTCTCGGGGACGCAGCATCGCATCATGCCCGACCGCATCGAGACCGGGACCTACCTGGCGGCCGCTGCGGCGACTGGCGGGCGCGTGCGGCTGCTCGGCGCGGACGCGAGCCTGCTCGACGCGGTCCTCGAGAAATTGCGCGAGGCGGGTGCGGGCATCGTCGCCGACGCCGACACGATCTCGCTCGAGATGCGCGGCCGGCCGAAGAGCACCAGCGTGCGCACCGCGCCGTATCCCGCGTTTCCGACCGACATGCAGGCGCAGTTCATGGCGCTCAACGCGATCGCCGAAGGCGCCGCGGTGATCACCGAGACCATCTTCGAGAACCGCTTCATGCACGCGCTCGAGATGCGCCGCCTCGGCGCCGATATCGAGATCTCGGGCAACACGGCCATCGTCCGGGGCGTACCGCGCCTCCAGGGTGCCACGGTCATGGCCACCGACCTGCGTGCCTCGGCGAGCCTGGTGATCGCCGGCCTCGCGGCCGATGGCCGCACGACGGTGGACCGCATCTACCACCTCGACCGCGGCTACGAGTACATCGAGGAGAAGCTCGCGCAGCTCGGCGCGCGGATTCGCCGCGCGCACTAGCTCGGCACCGCAAACCTTTGTTTTTAATGACGGTCCCGACCCTTTGGCGGTAGAATCGCGTTTTATCCGACGCGATATCGGTCCGGTGATCACCCTCGCCCTCTCCAAGGGCCGCATCTTCGACGAGACGCTGCCGCTGCTCGCGGCCGCCGGCATACGTCCGCTCGACGATCCCGACGCCTCGCGCAAGCTGATCCTGCGCACCACGCGCAGCGACCTGCGGCTGCTCATCGTGCGCGCCTCGGACACGCCCACCTACGTGCGGCACGGCGCCGCGGAGCTCGGCGTCGCGGGCAAGGACGTGCTCCTCGAGCACGGCGGCGAGGGCCTGTACCAGCCGCTCGACCTCGGCATCGCGCGCTGCCGCATGATGGTCGCCGTTCCCGAAGGCTACGATTACGCCGGGGCCGTGCGCCGCGGCGCGCGGCTGCGCGTGGCGACGAAGTACATGGACACGGCTCGCGAGCACTTCGCCACGAAGGGCGTCCACGTCGATCTGATCAGGCTCTACGGCTCGATGGAGCTCGCGCCCCTCGTCGGTCTCGCCGACGCCATCGTCGACCTGGTATCGACGGGCGGCACGCTGCGGGCCAACCGGCTGCGCGCGGTCGAGGAGATCCGGCCGATCTCGGCGCGCCTCATCGTCAACCAGGCGGCGCTCAAGCTGAAGCGCGATCGCATCCAGCCGCTGCTCGACGCCTTCGCGCGGGCGGTCGAGCGTGCCTGAGATCGCGCGCCTTTCGACGGCCGCGCCGGACTTCGAGGCGAGACTGGCCGCGCTCGTCGCGTTCGACGCCGCGCTCGACGAGGAGGCGGAGCGCGCCGCGGCGACGATCGTCGCCGACGTCCGCGCCCGCGGCGATGCGGCGGTTCTCGATCACACCGCACGGCTGGACGGCGTGCGAGCCGCGAGCGTCGCCGAGCTGGAGCTGCCGCGCGCGGCGCTCGAGCGCGCGCTCGCCGGGCTCGATCGCGAGCAGCGCGAGGCGCTCGAGGCGGCGGCTGCGCGCATCCGGGCTTATCACGAGCGCCAGCTCGCGCGCTCGTGGGAGTTCGCCGAGGCCGATGGCACCGTGCTGGGCCAGAAGGTCACTGCGATCGACCGCGTCGGGGTCTACGTCCCGGGCGGAAAGGCCGCGTATCCGTCGTCAGTGCTCATGAACGCGATCCCGGCGAAAGTGGCGGGCGTACGCGAGATCGTGATGACCGTCCCCGCGCCGCGGGGCGAGCGCAACCCGCTCGTCCTCGCCGCGGCCGCGATCGCGGGCGTCGACCGGGCGTTCGCGATCGGCGGCGCGCAGGCGATCGCCGCGCTCGCCTACGGCACGTCCACCGTGCCGGCGGTCGACAAGATCGTCGGTCCCGGCAACGCCTACGTCGCGGCGGCGAAGCGCCGCGTCTTCGGTATCGTCGGCATCGACATGGTCGCGGGCCCTTCGGAGATCCTGGTCATCTGCGACGGAAGCACCGACCCCGACTGGATCGCGATGGACATGTTCTCGCAGGCCGAGCACGACGAGTCGGCGCAGGCGATCCTCGTGTCGCCCGACGAGCGCTTCATCGGGCGCGTGGTCGACGCGATCGACCGGCTGCTGCCGTCGATGCCCCGCCGCGACATCATCGCCGCCTCGCTCGCGCGCCGCGGCGCGCTGATCCGCTCGCGCGATCTCGAGGAGGCGTGCGAGCTCGCCAACCGCATCGCCCCCGAGCACCTCGAGCTCTCCGTGGCGGAGCCCGGGCGTTGGCTCGACCGGCTGCGCAACGCGGGCGCCATCTTCCTCGGGCCGCACTCGAGCGAGGCCCTCGGGGACTACTGCGCCGGGCCGAACCACGTGCTGCCGACCTCGCGCACCGCGCGCTTCTCGTCGCCGCTGGGCGTCTACGACTTCCAGAAGCGCTCGAGCATTGTCGGCGTCTCGGCCGCCGGCGCCCGCACGCTCGGACCACTGGCGGCGACCCTCGCCCGAGGCGAGGGGCTGCACGCCCACGCCAGGTCCGCGGAGATGCGATCCGAGACTGGCGCCGGGAAGAAGCCGTGAGCGCCGGTCCCGATAAGGTGATCCGCGACGAGGTGCGCGCGATGAGCGCGTACTTCGTCCCGACGCCGGCGGGCATGGTGAAGCTCGACGCCATGGAGAACCCGTACGGCCTTCCCGAGCCGCTGCGCCGCGAAATCGCGGAGGCGCTCGCGGGCGCCGAGCTGAACCGTTACCCCGACCCTTCCGCGCCGGCGCTCGTCGCGCGGCTGCGCTCGGCCATGGCGGTGCCACGCGAATGCGCGCTGCTGCTCGGCAACGGCTCCGACGAGATCATCCATATCATGATCGAGGCTTGCGCGCGGCCCGGCGCGGTGATCATGGCGCCGAGCCCGACCTTCGTCATGTACAGCGTCTACGCCAAGCTCTGCGGTCTGCGCTATGCGTCCGTGCCGCTGAACGCCGACTTCGCGCTCGACGCCGACCGCTTACTCGCGGCGATGGCGGAGCACCGTCCCGCGATCGTGTTTCTCGCTTATCCCAATCCCCCGGCGGGAAACCTGTTCCCCGACGCCGACGTCGAGCGTCTGATCGCCGCGGCGCCCGGCCTGGTGGTCCTCGACGAGGCGTATCAGCCGTTCGCGCGCCGCAGCTTCATGGACCGGCTGGCCGGGTTTCCGAACGTGGTGCTGCTGCGGACCCTCTCGAAGCTCGGGCTCGCCGGGATCCGGCTCGGCTATCTCGTCGGGCCGCCGCAGTGGATCCGCGAGTTCGACAAGGTGCGCAGCCCGTACAACGTCAACGTGCTCACCCAGATCGTCGCCGAGAAGGCGCTCGAGCACCGCGAGGTGCTCGACGCGCAGGCGGACGCGATCTGCGCCGAGCGCGTCCGCCTGACCGAGCGTCTGCGCGCGCTTCCGGGTGTACTGCCTTATCCGAGCGACGCGAATTTCGTGCTCGCGCGCATGCCGCGCGCGCTCGACGTCTTCGAGGAGCTGAAGCGCCGGCGCGTCCTGGTGCGCTGCTTCCCCGAGCATCCGCTGGTGAAGGACTGTCTTCGTCTCACCGTCGGCACCCCGGCCGAGAACGACCGGCTGCTCGATGCGCTGCGGACGACGCTCGCCGAATTCGTGTAGG
>DATDMW010000341.1:0-10771 GCA_036518595.1 Burkholderiales bacterium | reverse complement strand
GTGCGGCCAGCATGCCCATCTCGGCGAGCGTCTCGTGCGCGTGCACGAGCACGCCGAGCGACCCGAGCAGGACAAGAGCCGCCGCGGTGCCGGCGGCGCGGTCGTAAAGCTCGCGCCCCGTGTGATAGACGCAGGCGAGCGACGCCGCCATGGCGAGCGCGCTCGCCAGCCGCGCGCCGTCGTGCACGGCGAGGATCGGCGAGGCGATCTTCGCGCACAGCGCGGCCAGCCAGTAGTAAAGCGGCCCGTCGTCGAAGTACGGTTCGCCGGCGAGATGCGGGATGAGCCACTGCCCGTGCACCAGCATCTGGTGCACGATGCCGATGCCGACCGCATCCTCGGTCTTCCAGGGGTCGTGGGCCAGCACGCCGGGGAGGACATAGGCGGCCGCCACCAGCACCAGGAGCGCCGGCGCAAGCGGCAGGACGACGGGGGCGCTCGGCAGCCTCACGCGCCGCCAAACGAAAAAGGCAGCCGAAGCTGCCTCTTTTCCCGGCATCGCGGCAATCCCGCGGACGAACGCCCGGACGAACCTACGCGGACGCCTGCTTGGCCTTGATCGTCTTCTTGCCGGCGTACTTCTGGCGGAACTTCTCGACCCGGCCGGCGGTGTCGACGATCTTCTGCTTGCCGGTGTAGAACGGGTGGCACGCCGAGCACACCTCGACGTGGAGCGGTTTGCCCAGCGTCGAGCGCGTCACGAACGTGTTGCCGCAGCTGCACGTGACCTGGACTTCCTTGTATTCGGGATGGACTTTCGCTTTCATGGGCGCTTTCCTCGCATGTGGGCTTGGTCTCGCCGGCTTCGCGCGGGAACCCCGCGGCCGCGTTGCAAGCCCGTGGAAAATCGCTAATTTTCGCAGATCGGCGGCCGCGAATCAACGCGCCGGTCAGCCGCGGCGCATCGAGTCGAAGAAGTCGCCGTTCGACTTCGTGGCCTTGATCTTGTCGACCAGGAATTCGGCCGCCTCGAGGTCGTCCATCGGGTAGAGGAGCTTGCGGAGCACCCAGACCTTCTGCAGGATCGGCGCCTCGATCAGCAGCTCCTCGCGGCGCGTGCCCGAGCGGTTGACGTTGATCGCCGGGAAGATGCGCTTCTCGTACATCCGGCGGTCGAGGTGCAGCTCCATGTTGCCGGTGCCCTTGAACTCCTCGAAGATCACGTCGTCCATCCGGCTGCCGGTATCGATGAGCGCGGTGGCGATGATCGTGAGCGAGCCGCCTTCCTCGATGTTGCGCGCGGCGCCGAAGAAGCGCTTCGGCCGCTGCAGCGCGTTCGCGTCGACGCCGCCCGTCAGCACCTTGCCGGAGGCGGGGACGACCGTGTTGTAGGCGCGCGCCAGGCGCGTGATCGAATCGAGCAGGATGATCACGTCCTTCTTGTGCTCGACCAGGCGCTTCGCCTTCTCGATCACCATCTCGGCGACCTGCACGTGACGCGACGCCGGCTCGTCGAAGGTCGAGGCGACCACCTCGCCGCGCACCGTGCGCGTCATCTCTGTCACTTCCTCGGGACGCTCGTCGATGAGCAGCACGATCAGCGTCGCGTCGGGATTGTTGGCGGTGATCGCGTGCGCGAGCTGCTGCATGAGCACGGTCTTGCCCGCCTTCGGTGGCGAGACGATAAGCCCGCGCTGGCCCTTGCCGATCGGGGCGATGATGTCGATGATGCGGCTGGTGATGTTCTCCTCGGCCTTGATGTCGCGCTCGAGCTTGAGCTGCTCGTCGGGGTGCAGCGGCGTCAGGTTCTCGAACAGGATCTTGTGCTTGGACGCCTCGGGCGAGTCGGCGTTGACCTTGTCGACCTTGACCAGCGCGAAATAGCGCTCGCCGTCCTTGGGCGTCCTGATCTCGCCTTCGATCGAGTCGCCGGTGTGCAGGTTGAAGCGGCGGATCTGCGACGGCGACACGTAGATGTCGTCGGTCGATGCGAGGTACGAGGTGTCGGGCGAGCGCAGGAAACCGAAGCCGTCGGGCAGCACCTCGAGGGTGCCGTCGCCGAAGATGGATTCGCCCTTCTTGGCGCGGTTCTTCAGGAGCGCGAAGATGAGCTCCTGCTTGCGCATGCGGTTCGCGCCGTCGATTTCGTTCTGCGTCGCCATGTCCAGCAGCGCGCTGACGTGCAGGCTCTTCAGCTCGGATAAATGCATAAACAACGCTCGCGTGGGATGTACGCCCTCAGACCGTTCGCAGAGGAAAACAGGGAACCGAAACGGGGAGGATTGCGCCCGGTACCCTCAGTTACGAAGAAACGGTCCCGGGCACCGGAGGGCCGGCGGCTATCTCCGCCACCGGCCTTTTGCGGCGAGAATAGAAGAGTTAGATGTTGCTGTCAAGGAACGCGGTGAGCTGCGACTTGGAAAGCGCGCCCACCTTCTGCGCCTCGACGTTGCCGTTCTTGAACAGCATCAGCGTCGGGATGCCGCGGATGCCGTACTTGCGCGGGATCTCCTGGTTCTCGTCGACGTTCACCTTCGCCACTTTCAGCTTGCCCGAGTATTCCTTCGCGACCTCGTCCAGCACCGGCGCGATCGCCTTGCACGGGCCGCACCACTCCGCCCAGTAGTCCACCAGGACCGGGACGTCGGACTTCAGCACTTCGGGCTCGAACGTGTTGTCGCTCACGTGGTGGATCAGGTCGCTCATGGAGTCTTCCCTCGGAATGGGTACGCGGCAGCGCCGCTGGCACGGAATGGATATCGGGGCGGTGCCCGACGAGTTCAAGCAGTATGCTAGCCCAATTCGCCCGCTCGCGAAAGCATGCCCATAGGACCTAACGGGTTATTTTCGCTGGCAAAAGAGAGGCTTCGACGCGACGCGCGTGCTAGAATCCGCGCTCCGTCGCCCGGCTCCGCCGGACGTCCTGCGAGCTTCCTCGAGCGAGGTCCCGACCCCATGGCGTACGTGGTCACCGAAAGCTGCATCAAGTGCAAGTACACCGACTGCGTCGACGTCTGCCCGGTGGACTGCTTCCGCGAAGGACCGAACATGCTGGTGATCGATCCGGACGAGTGCATCGACTGCACGCTGTGCGTGCCCGAGTGCCCGGTCGAGGCGATCTTCGCCGAGGACGACGTCCCGCCCGAGCAGCGCGCCTTCATCGCGACCAACGCCGAGCTCGCCAAGATCTGGAAGCCGATCGTCGAGCGCAAGGAGGCGCCGGGCGACGCCGACGAGTGGGCGAAGGTGAAGGACAAGAAGAACCTGCTCGAGCGCTGACCGCGGTCGAGAGCCGAACGATAAAAAGCGCGCGTTCCACCAGACGGAACGGCGGTCCGCCGGCCGCTCCCAAGGTAAACTAGCGGGCATGCCGCAGGACAAGCGCACGCACACGCTCGCCGACCACGTCTACGGCGAGGATTACGGCCACACGCACGACGGCGACGAGCCCTTCGACCACGATCACGACCACGACGACTTCGGCCCGGACTCGCCCGGCCCCGATCCCCTGTGGATGCAGGACAACGTGTCGCTCCTCTCGGTCGGCATGGACATCGGCTCCTCGGGCACGCAGGTCGTGTTCTCGCGGCTCAATCTGCGCCGGCTCGCCGAGGATCTCACCAGTCGTTATTTCGTCGTCTCGCGCGAGACCTTGTACCAGTCGCCGGTGTCGCTCACGCCCTATCAGAGCGAGACCCTGATCGACGAGGCGAAGCTCGGCGACATCATCGACCGCGCCTACGAGGACGCGAAGCTGCACCCCGACAACATCGACGCCGGCGTCGTCATCCTCACCGGCGAGGCGTTGCGGCGCGAGAACGCGGAGGCGATCGCGGGACTGCTCGCCGAGCAGGGCGGCGAGTTCGTGTGCGCGACCGCCGGCCACCACATGGAGGCGATGCTCGCCGCCTACGGCTCGGGCGCCGCCGCCGCGTCGCACGACGGCGAGCGCAGGATCCTGAACGTCGACATCGGCGGCGGCACGACCAAGCTCGCGCTGGTCGAGCGCGGGCGCGTCACCGCGACCGCGGCGATTCACGTCGGCGGACGCCTCACGGTGGTCGACGAGCGCGGCGTCATCGTGCGTCTCGATCCCACCGGGCGCCGCCACGCGGCGGACGCGGGCTTCGACTGGCGCCTCGGCGATACGGCGTCGCGCGAGGACCGGGCGCGCGTCGCCGAATCGCTGGCCGACACGCTGGTCTCAGCGCTCGCGCCCCGGTCCGCGCGGCCCGCGCTCGCGAGCCTGTGGCTCACCGAGCCGCTGCCCTGGCCCGAGGACGGCGTCGACGGCGTGATGTTCTCGGGCGGCGTCGCCGAATACGTGTACGGCCGCGAGACGCGCGACTTCGGCGACCTCGGACGCCTGCTCGGCCAGGCGCTGCGCCGGCGGCTCGACTCGGGCGCGCTCCCCTGGCCGCTGCTGCCGCCGGGCGAATGCATCCGCGCGACGGCGCTCGGCGCCTCCGAGTACAGCGTGCAGCTGTCGGGCAACACGATCTTCATCTCCGACCACGCGGCGCTGCTGCCGCGGCGCAACCTGCAGGTGCTGCAGCCGCCGTTCCGGTTCGGCGCCGAGATCGACGAGCGCGCGCTCGTCAAGGCCGTCCGCGGGCACTTCACCGCCTTCGACCTGACCGAGGGCGAGACCGAGGTCGCGCTCGCGTTCCGCTGGCAGGGTCCGCCGCTGTACGAGCGCGTGGCCGCGTTCGCGCGGGCGCTCGTCGCCGCGCTGCCCGCGACCATCGCAGAGGCCAGGCCGCTCTACATCGTGCTCGACGGCGACATCGCGCAGACGCTCGGCCATATCCTGCGCGACGAGATGCGCGTCGCGAGCGAGATCCTGGTGATCGACGGGGTCACGCTGTGGGATTTCGACTACGTCGATCTCGGCCGCATCCGGCTGCCGTCGAACACCGTCCCGGTCACGGTCAAGTCGCTGGTGTTCAAGGCCGACCCGCGTCTGCCGCACGGACACCCGCACGGTCATCATCATGACCACGATCACGGGCATCATCACCATCACGAAACCTGAGCGAGCCGCAACCGATGAGCGCAATCCTCACCGCCTCCGCCGCCCCGACCCGGTCGTTCAGGGAAGTCTGGCTGATCTCGATGGGCCATACCCTGACGCACTGGTACCCCGCGACCTTCTACCTGCTGCTGCCGCTGATCGGCAAGGAGCTCGGCCTCTCGTACAGCCAGATCGGCCTCATCATGACGTGCCAGAGCATCGCGGCGGCGGTGTCGAACATCCCGGGCGGCATGTTCGTCGACACGGTGGGGCGCAAGGGCTTCCTGCTCGCGCTCTCGCTCTTCTGGGTCGGCTTCCCGTACCTGCTGATGGGCTTCACGCATACCTACTGGCTGCTGTTGGTCTGTATTTCGCTCGTCGGCATCGGCAACAACCTGTGGCATCCGACCGCGATCCCGACGCTCGCGAGCCGCTTCCCCGCGCGCAAGGGACTGGTGCTCTCGATCCACGGCATGGGCGGCAACGTCGGCGACGCGGTCGCGCCGCTCGTGATCGGCGCGCTGCTCGCGACGCTCACCTGGCGCCAGGTGGTCTTCGTCAACGTCGCGCCGGGCGTGGTGATCGCCGGCCTGATCCTCGTCTACCTGGGCTCGCTGCGCCTCGCCGGCGAAGCGTCGGAGAGAAAGCACCCCAGGGACGGCCAGACCCTGGGTGAGTATTTCCAGGGACTGCGCGAGCTGCTGAAGAACCGCAAGATGATCCTGCTCACGGTGAGCTCGTCGTTCCGCACCATGACGCAGACCGGGCTGCTGACCTTCCTTCCCTTGTTTCTCGCGTACGAGCTGCACTACTCGCCCCTCTGGGTGGGGGCGTGCATGTTCATGCTGCAGGCGGCCGGGTTCGCCGCGTCGCCGATCGCGGGCCATCTGTCCGATCGCATGGGCCGTCGCAGCATCCTGATGAGCAGCATGGGCATGACGGGTGTCGTGCTGCTGTTCATGGCGATCGCCGGCCGCTCGAGCGCCTTCATCTTCTTCATCGCGGTGCTCGGCTTCTTCCTCTACGCGGTGCGGCCGGTGCTGCAGGCCTGGATCCTGGAGACCACGCCCAAGAAGATGGGCGGGACCAGCATCGGCGTGCTGTTCGGGGCGCAGCACATCGGCTCCGCGCTCGGTCCGGTCCTCGGCGGCGTGATCGCGGACCGCTACGGGATCATGGCCGCGTTCTACTTCCTCGCCGCGACCATCGTGGTCGCCAACCTGTTCATCTTCTTCATTCCTGCAAGGGACGAGCCGAAGCAGGACGCTGCCGCGTCCTGAGCGGCACAATAGGGTCTTTTGCTGCGCCCCGCGCTCCGCGCGGGGCGGACTGCGGCATGAACGGCGAGACCCCCTTTCCCGAGATATCGCGCGAGGCGCTGCTGCGGCGGCTGATGGAGGCCGGCTCGGCGGGACCCACCGTGGTCACGCCGAACGCGCGCCTCGCGGCCGCGCTCAAGCGGGATTACGACCTGCGGCAGTCCGGGCGCGGCCTCGCCTCGTGGGAGACGGCCGATATCCTGCCGCTGCCAGCGCTGGTCGAGCGCCTGTACGAGGACCTGCTTTACTCCGATCGCGCCACCGCGCTGCCGGCGCTGCTGAGCGGGCCGCAGGAGCAGCTCATGTGGGAGACGGTGATCGGCGACACCGCGGCCGGCCGCTCGCTGCTCGCCGCCGCGCCCGCCGCGGCGCTCGCGCGCGAAGCGTGGGAGCTCGCGCACGCGTGGAGGCTGTCGCATCGGCTGCGCGAATTCCCGGGAAGCGATGATGCACGCGCCTTCGCCGAATGGGCGTGGCGCTATGAAGGCCTCACCGCGCGTGACCGGCTGGTCGACCGGGCGCGTCTGCCGGACCTGGTGGCGTCGAATCTCGATCGGCAATCGGACGTGGTCGCCTACGGGTTCGACATCCTGACGCCGCAGGCACGCGACTTCCTCGGCGCGCTGGCGGCGGCCGGAGCGCGCGTCGAGATGTCGGCCGCGGAGGCCCGGCCGGGGACGAGCCGGCGCCTGGCGTTCGAGTCGGCGACCGACGAGATCGCCGCCGCCGCACGCTGGGCGCGGCAACGCCTCGAGTCGGCCGCCCGCGCAGGTGCCGCGCACGTGCGCATCGGCGTGGTCGTTCCCGACCTCGCCCGCGCGCGCGAGGCCGTGCGGCGCATCTTCTCCGAGACCCTGGCGCCCGGCGGCACGATCGCCTCGTCCGACGAGACGCCGGCGCCGCCCTTCAACATCTCGCTCGGCGAGCCGCTTTCCGCGTATCCGCTGGTGGCGGTCGCGATGATCGCGTTCGACATGGCGCGCGGGGTCGCCTCGGGCGCGCGCATCGAGCTCGAGCGCGCGAGCCGCCTGGTGCGCTCGCCGTTCATCGCCGGCGCGGAGACGGAGCTCGACGCGCGCGCGCGCCTCGACGCCGAGCTGCGCCGCAGACTGAGGCGCACGGTGGGCGTCGACGCCTTGCGCAAGGTGATCGAACGGGCCACCGCAACCGACAACCGCTGGCGCGTCGCCGAATGCCCGGTCCTGACGCGCTGCCTTTCGGACCTTGCCGAGGTCGCTAAAGCCGAGCTCACGGGCACCAAGCGACCCGGCGAATGGGCTCGCGCGCTGCTGCGCGTGCTGGGAGCGCTCGGGTTCCCGGGCGAGCGGCCGCTCTCGTCGGCCGAGCACCAGGCGCTCGACAAGCTGCACCAGGCGATCACCGAGCTGGCTTCGCTCGACCGCGTCGCCGGCCGCGTGCGCTTCGGCGAGGTGCTCGCGCGTTTCCAGACGATGATCGAGGGCGTGCTGTTCCAGCCGCAGACGCCGGACGTTCCGGTGCAGATCCTCGGCGTGCTCGAGTCGGCGGGACTGGAGTTCGATCATCTCTGGGTCGCCGGCCTCACCGACGAGGCGTGGCCGCTGCGCTCCAGCCCCAATCCACTGCTCCCGATCGTGCTGCAGCGCGCCGCGGGCATCGCGCAGGCGTCGCCCGCCGCGGCGCTCGAGCTCGACGTCCGGCTGACGCGCGCATGGCTCACCGCCGCGCCGGAGGTGATCGTCACGCACGCGCAGCGCGAGGAGGACCGCGACCTTCTTCCCAGCCCCCTCATCCGCGACGTGCCGGCAGTCGCGCCGGAGGATCTGCAGCTGCCGCAGTCGGCGACCGCGACGCAGGCGATCCGCGCCGCGCGCCGCATGGAGCGCATCGAGGACGCGCACGCGCCGGCGCTCGTGGGCACGGCCGTGGTGGCGGGCGGCACCGGGGTGTTCCGCGATCAGGCCGCGTGCCCGTTCCGCGCCTATGCCGCGCACCGGCTGCGCGCGGACGCCCTCGAGCCGCTGTGCTCCGGGCCGGACGCGTCGGACCGCGGGCGCCTCGTGCACGCGATGCTGGAGAAGCTGATGGGTGAGCTCGACTCGAAGGCGAAGCTCGATGCCGCGTCCGGGCGCGATCTCGAGGAGCGGCTCGCCGCGGCGGCCGACTACGCGATCAACAAGCAGCGTTACGCGGGCGAGGCGTCGATCGACGGGCGGACCGCCCGGGTCGAGCGCGCGCGCCTCGTCCGCCTCGGGCGCGAGTGGCTGGAGAAGGAGAAGCAGCGCGAGCCCTTCGACGTCGTGGCCCGGGAGCAGAAGCGCGCCGTCACCTTCGGCGGCGTGACGGTGAACGTCAAGCTCGATCGCATGGACCGGTTGCAGGGCGCACCGGGCGGCCGCGCCATCCTCGACTACAAGACCGGGCCGGTGAGCGTCTCGGGCTGGCTGGGGCCGCGCCCCGACGAGCCGCAGCTGCCGCTCTACGCGCTCGGCGGCGACGAGCCGATCGCCGCGGTCGCCTTCGCGTGCGTGAAGGCTGGCGCGATGCGCTTCGCCGGCATCTCGAGCGCGGGCGAGCCGATTCCGGGCGTCTGCGAGGTGACTCGCCAGCGCGTAAAGGCCGCGGAAGACTACCGCTCGTGGGACGAGCTGCTCCGGCGCTGGCGCGCGGAGCTCGATGCGCTCGGTCGGGAGTTCGCGGCCGGCGATGCGCGCGTCGCGCCGAAGCACGGCGACGACACCTGTGAGCAATGCGGGCGCCGCGCGCTGTGCCGCATCAACGAGCGCGAGCTCTCGTGAGCGAGCCCGACGCCATCGCCGATATCGCGCAGCGACGGCGCGCGCTCGCGCCCGACGGCTCCTTCATCGTGCAGGCGCCCGCGGGCTCGGGCAAGACCGAGCTCCTGATCCAGCGCTATCTCGTGCTGCTCGCGCGCGTTCGGCAGCCCGAGGAGATCGCCGCGATCACGTTCACGAAGAAGGCTGCCGCCGAGATGCGCGGACGCGTGCTGGAGGCGCTCGCGAGGGCGAGACGCGAGCCGCGCCCGCCCGAGCCGCACCGGGCCCTGACCTGGGAGAGCGCAGCCGCCGTGCTCGAGCGCGACGCGAGGCTGGGCTGGCGCCTCGAGGAGCAGCCGGGCCGCATGCGCATCCAGACGATGGACGCCCTGTGCCTGTCGCTCACCCGGCAGATGCCGCTCCTCGGCGGCGCCGGCACCACGCCCGGCGTCGTGGAGGACGCGACCGCGCACTACCGCGAGGCGGCTCGAGCGACGCTCGCGATGATCGACGACGCCGATGCCGGCGCCGAGGTCGCCGCGCTGATGGCGCACCTCGACAACGACTTCGCCCAGGCCGAGACGCTGCTCGCGTCGATGCTCGCGCGGCGCGATCAGTGGCTGCGCAAATACGGCGCGCCCGACCGCGCGCGCCTGGAGTCGGCGCTCGCCGCGGTGCGTGACGAGCAGGTCGAGCGCGTGCGCTCGCTGTGGCCGGAGGACGTGCCGCCGCGGCTCGGCCGAGACGCCGCGGTGGAAGCGTGGCGGAAGCTCGGCGAAGATCTCGTCGTCCAGAAGGGGACCTGGCGCAAGCCCGTCCCTCCGGCGCTCGAGGCCCTTGACGAGCTGCGCGCCGCGCTGCATGCCCTGCGCGCCGTGCCGCCGGCGCGCTATACCGACGCGCAATGGGAGACGCTGGGCGCGATCTCCCGGCTGCTGCGGCTGGCGGCGGCGCAGCTCAAGCTCGTCTTCCTGGAGCGCGGACAAGTCGATTTCATCGAGATCGCCGCCGGCGCGATCGCGGCGCTCGGCGCGTCGGAGGCGCCCACCGACCTCCTGCTCGCGCTCGACTACCGCATCCAGCACCTCCTCGTCGACGAGTTCCAGGACACGTCGTTCACGCAGTTCGAGTTGCTCGAGCGGCTCACCTCGGGCTGGCAGCCGGGAGACGGACGCACGCTGTTCCTCGTCGGCGACCCGATGCAGTCGATCTACAGGTTCCGCGAGGCCGACGTCGGGCTGTTCCTGCGCGCGCGGCACCAGGGCATCGGCGCCGTGACGCTCGAGCCCCTGACGCTCTCGGTGAACTTCCGTTCGCAGGCCGACATCGTGGACTGGCTCAACACGGCGTTTCGGCGCGTCCTGCCCCGCGACGAGGATTTCGCAGCGGGCGCGGTTCCGTACACGCCCTCGGACTGGGTCCATCCCGCGGAGCCGGACGCGGTCACCGTGCACGCGCGTTTCGACCGCGACCCCGAGGCTGAGGCCGCAGACGTGGCCGCGCTCGCCCGCGCCGAAGGCACGGTCGCGATCCTCGTGCGCAGCCGCGGCCACCTGGAGCGCATCGTCCCCGCGCTCAAGCGCGCGGGATTGCGCTACCGCGCGATCGAGATCGACCCGCTCGAGCGGCGTCAGGCGGTGCAGGACCTGCTCGCGCTGACGCGCGCGCTCTGCCATTCCGGCGACCGGCTCGCGTGGCTCTCGGTGCTGCGCGCGCCCTGGTGCGGGCTGCGGCTGGACGAC
>DATDMW010000340.1:0-4876 GCA_036518595.1 Burkholderiales bacterium | reverse complement strand
CAGCTTCTTCAGCGTCGCGAGCGCCGCGTCGCTGTGCGTCATCGCCAGCGTCTCGGTCACCTCGATCTCGAGCAGCCGCGGCGGCAGCCCCGACTCCTGCAGCACCTGCGCCACCATCTGGCCGAGCTTCGGGTCGTTGAACTGGCGCGGCGAGAGGTTCACCGCGACCTGCAGCCCGGCGCCGCCGTTGTGGCTCGGCGCGCCGATGAAGGTCGCCCAGCGGCACGCCTCGCGCAGCACCCACGCGCCGATGCCGAGGATGAGGCCGGTCTCCTCGGCGAGCGGGATGAACTCGCTCGGCATCACCACGCCGCGCTCGGGATGGTGCCAGCGCACGAGCGCCTCGTGGCCGACCACGCGGCCGGTGGCGGTCTCGATGAACGGCTGGTAGTACACGCGCAGCTCGCCGCGCGCGACGGCGCGGCGCAGGTCGTTCTCGAGCGTGAGGCGGCGCGCCGCGGCGACGTTCATCTTCTCGGTGAAGAACTGGTAGTTCGCCCGGCCGAGCTCCTTCGCGTGGTACATCGCCGCGTCGGCGTTGCGGATCAGCGTCTCGGCGTCGCGGCCGTCGTCGGGGAAGACGGCGATGCCGATCGAGCACGACACGACGAGCTCGCGCTCGTCGACGAGCACCGGCTGCGATAGCTGGTCGATCACCTTCTGCGCCACCTGCGCCACGTCGCCCGGGCGCTTGAGCTCGGGCAGCACGACGATGAACTCGTCGCCGCCGATGCGGCAGATCGTGTCGCCGACGCGCAGCTGGCTCACCAGGCGCTGCGAGATCTCCTTGAGCAGGCGGTCGCCGGCCGCGTGGCCGAGCGTGTCGTTGATCGGCTTGAAGCGGTCGAGGTCGACGAACATCACCGCGGTCTGCTTGCCGTTCCTCTGGCTGAGCGCGAGCGCCTGCGTGAGCCGGTCTTCCAGGAGCCTCCGGTTCGGCAGGCCGGTGAGCGGATCGTGGTCGGCGAGGTGCTGCGCGCGCGCCTTCGCCTCCTCGAGCTCCACCGTGCGCTCGGCGACGGCGCGCTCGAGCGCGGCGCGCGACGCCTCGAGGGACTGGCGCGCCTGGTGCTCGGCGTCGACGTCGTCGTAGATCCAGATCGCGCCCTCCAGCGGGCGCGCCGGGTCGATGGCGCGTCCCACGAGCTTGCACCAGAACGTGCTGCCGTCCCGGCGGCGCAGGAGCCGCTCGACCGAGACCGCCTTGCCGGCGCGCAGGTCGTCGTAGAGCAGGCCGTCGCCGCGGAAATCCTCGGCGTCCGCGTACACCACCTCGGCCGCGAGGCCGATGAGCTCGCCGGGCCCGTAGCCGAGCATCTCCTCGAAGCGGCGGTTGCAGCGCTGGTAGACGCGGTTGCGGCTGAACGTGATGCCGACGGTCGCGTTGCCGAGGATGAGCTCCTGCTCGGCGAGCGCGCGCTGCACGCGCACCTCGGCCTCGCGCTCGGCGGTCACGTCCTCGAAGCTCCAGATCCACTCCTGGATCTCGTCGCCCGCGTCGGTGCGCCGGCCGCGGTTGCGGCAGCGGAACTCGCTGCCGTCGCGCCGCCGGAAGCGCCACTCGGCGTCGTGCGTGCCGCCCGGCGGCGTGGTCAGGTAGGCGAGCGCGCCGGCCTTCTCCCAGTCGTCGCGCTCGGCGAAGAGCACCGCCGAGCTCTGCCCGGCGAGCTCGCCCGGCTGCGCGCCGACCATCTCCTCGAGGAAGCGGTTGCAGCGCTGGATGACGCGCCCGCGCACGAAGGCGATGCCGACCGCGGCGTTGTCGAGGATGAGCTCCTGCTCGGCCGCCGCGCGCTCGATGCGCGCCTCGGCCTCGGCCTGCTCGCGCACCAGGCGCTCCAGCGCCTCGTCGGAGCGGCGCCGCTCGGTGATGTCCTCGATCAGCCAGACGTAGCCCTTGGCCGGATCGCCCGGCTGCACCGCGCGGCCGGTGATGCGCGCCCAGAAGCCCGAGCCGTCCTGGCGCCTCAGCCAGGCCTCGCGCGAGTGCGTCTCGCCGCGGTCCAGCTCGCCGTAGCGGCGGCCGATCTCCTCGTACTCGGCGTCGCTGAAATAGAAGGCGCGCGTGGGCGCGCCGATCGCGGCGCCCGGCGCGTAGCCGAACATCTCCTCGAAGCGCCGGTTGCAGCGCACGGTACGCCGGTCGCGCGTGAAGTGGATGCCGACGACGACGTTGTTGAGCAGCGCCTCCTGCTCGACGAGCAGGCGCTGCACCGCCTCCGCGTCGCGCTGCTGGTCGGTGACGTCCTCGACGATCCACACCGACCCCTTGTGCGGATCGTTCGGGTCGACCGCGCGCCCGTCGGCGCGGTTCCAGAACGTGGTGCCGTCCTTGCGCCGGCGCAGCTCCACGCGGCGCGAGGTCTCGCCGCGCGCGAGCGTCCGGTACACGCCGCCGCCTTCGGCGTAGGCGCGCGCATCCGGATAGAGGATCGAGGTGAACTGGCCGTTCATCTCCCCGGGGCCGTAGCCGTACATCTCCTCGTAGCGCCGGTTGCAGCGCACGATGCGCCGGTCCTTGACGAACACGATGCCGATCGTCGCGGTGCCGAGGATCGCCTCCTGCTCGCGCAGCAGGCGGGCGACCTCGTCGGCGTGGCGCTTGCGCTCGGTGATGTCGTCGACGATCCAGACCGTGCCCTGCTGGGTGTTGGCCGGATCGATCGCCTTCGCGATCAGGCGGCAGAGGAACGGCGTGCCGTCGCGGCGGCGCATCTCCCACTCGGTGTCGAGCTGGCGGCCGGAGGCGAGCACCGGCACGGCGATCTGCGCGAGCGCCTGGTAGCTCGCCTCGCTCGCGTAGATCATCTCGCCCGGCTGGCCGATCAGCTCCTCGGGGCGGTAGCCGAACAGCTCGGCGAAGCGCGGATTGCACAGGAAGAAGCGCCGCTCGCGCGTGAAGGCGATGCCGATCGAGGCGTTGGCGAGCAGCGCCTCGTACTCGAGCTGCGTGTAGCGCGTGCGCCCGGCGTAGCCGACGCTGTCGGCGCGCCCTTCGAGGCCGACGATCGGCTTCGGCTCGTTCACCGCGCCACCCGCGCGCTGCGCTGCGTGGAAACCCTCCTCGCCACCGCGACCCCCGAGCCCCTTTTTCTTGTACCGATCCCCGTGGGATCGTACCCTTAAAAGAGGCCGCGCCGCGACAGGCCCTGTGAGCATCGCCGGACACAGTTTCACCGACGATTTCTTACGCTCGCCGGCTACCAGAAGCTTTCGACGCTGATGTGCCCCGGCGCGCGGCGGCGATGCTTGCGCAGCCCGCGCGCGGCGAGCGCCTCGGTCATGTCGCGCAGCATCTGTGGATTACCGCACAGCATGAAGTGCGAGCGCTCGTCGATCGCCACTGCGGCCGCCGACTCGAGGCGCCCGTCGCGCACCGCCGCAGGAATACGGCCGGCGAGCGAGCCGGCGTGCGCCTCGCGGCTGACGAAAGTCACATAGCGCGCGCGCGTGCCGGCGATCAGCTCGCGGTACGCAAGCTCGTGCGCATGGCGCACCGCGTGGACCAGCACGACGTTCCTGAAGCGCCGCCACGGCTCGTCGGTGCGCAGGATGGAAAGGAACGGCGCGAGGCCGGTGCCGGTGGCGACGAGCCACAGCGTGTCGGCCTGCGGGACCTCGTCGAGGACGAGGAAGCCGGCCGGATTGGGCGCCACGTAGAGCGTATCGCCCGCGCGCAGGCGTGCGAGGCGCGGCGAGAGCGGGCCTTCCGGCACGATGATGCCGTAGAACTCGAGGACCGGGTCCTGGGGCGGGTTCACGAAGGAGAAGGCGCGCGCGACGCGCTGTCCCTCGACATCGAGCGCGATGCGCACGAACTGCCCGGCGCGGAAAGCGAGGCTGCCGCCCTCGACGCGGAGCGAGAACAGGTTCTCCGTCCAATGGCGGTTCTCGACGACCTTGGTGCTGAGCCAGGTATCGCTCATTGCATTCGGTACGGCTCCATGTGCAGATCGGCGACGTCGCCGCCCAGCATGACGATCGCGCCGTGCCGCCGGTTGTTGCCGGTGTCCGAGAACTCGAAAGTGTACGTGCGCGAGATCTTCAGCTGTCCCCCGTCGTCGCGTGCAAGGCGCATGCGCGCGAAGGACACGGTGTCGTCGAGGAACTGCAGCCGGTAGCGCTCGCATGCCGAGCGTCCGGCGCGCACCGCGCGCTCCCGCGCGCGCAGGCTGTCGGCCCAGAGCAGCGCGCCGGCGGCGAGGACGAGCAGCGCGAGGCTTTCCCACATCAGCGGCGCGCGTCCTCTTTCACGAGGTCGGCGCCTTTCTCCGCCATCGCGATCACCGTCGCGTTGATGTTGCCCGAGGGCACGGCGGGCATCACCGACGCGTCGATCACGCGCAGCCCTTCCACGCCGCGGACCTTCAGCCGCGCATCGACGACGCGGCCGATGGCGCACGTGGAGGTCGGGTGGAAGACCGTCTCGCCGGCGCGCCGGCAGAAGTCGAGCCACTCGTCGTCGCTCGCCACCGCGGGCCCGGGCAGGACTTCCCCGGCGACGTAGCCGGCGAGCGGCTGCGTCTGCGCGATGCGGCGCACGATCTTCAGTCCGCCGACCATCATCCGGCGGTCGTTTTCCGTCGCGAGGTAGTTGTAGCGGATCGCCGGCGCCTCGCCGGGATCGGCCGAGCGGATCGCCACCGCGCCGCGCGACTCGACCTGGCACTGCGACACGGCGAGCGTGAAGCCGGAGTGCCGGTGCAGCACGCCGCCGCGCTTCGCGGTGGAGAAGTTGATGAAATAGATCTGCGCATCGGGGCGCGCGAGATCGGCGCGCGTGCGCGTGAATGCGCCGGCATAGCCGCCTGCCACGGTGAGCGGGCCGGTCCTGTGCAGCAGATATTCCAGCCCCACCTTCGCCTGGCGCCACAGG
>DATDMW010000339.1:0-6245 GCA_036518595.1 Burkholderiales bacterium | reverse complement strand
AGGTAGTCGCGGATCACGGTGTCGATGTCGGGGTCGGCCTTGAACCCCATCGCGAGGGCGCGGGGCGTGGCGAAGCGCACCGGCCAGGTGCGCACGATCGCGTCGATGCGCGGATCGACGCGGAAGGTGATCCGCTTCGCGGGCGCCGGCCCGGCGATCCGCGTCATCGCCTCGATCATCTCGCGCACGGTCGCGGTGATGCCCGGGAGGTTGACGACGCGGCGCTCGCGCCATGCCGAGGGCGCGAGCTCGAGCGCGTGGACGAAGGCGTCGACCACGCGGCGCGGCGACAGCAGCCACACCGCGGTCTCGGGCGGCAGCGGGCACTCGTAGAGGACTCCGTTCAGCGGCTCGCGCACGACCGCGCTCGCGAACGAGGACGCGGCGGCGTTCGGCTTTCCCGGGCGCACGACGATGGTCGGCAGGCGCAGCGAGCGCCCGTCGAGCAGGCCCTTGCGCGAGTAGTCGGCGACCAGGTGCTCGCCGATCACCTTCTGCGTGCCGTACGAGGTCTGCGGCGTCGGCGCCGTCGCGTCGTCGAGCACCTCGGGCAGCTCGCCGCCGAAGGCGGCGACCGAGCTCGCGAACACCAGCCGCGGAGGCGCGGTGCATTTTCGCGCCTGCTCGAGCACCGCGCGCGTGCCGCCGAGGTTCACGCGCATGCCGAGGTCGAAGTCGGCCTCGGCCGCGCCCGAGACGACCGCGGCGAGGTGGAAGATCGCGCGCGTGTCGGGCGTGATCGCGCGCGCGACGAGCGCCGGATCGGAGACGTCGCCCGCGAGCGTCTCCAGGCGCGGGTCCCGCGGCAGCGGCGGGAACGCCTGGTCGACGAGGACGATGCGGTCGACGCTGCCGCCGGCGAGCGAGCCGCGCGCGAGCAGCGCTCCGGCGAGCTTCGCGCCGAGGAACCCGCCGCCTCCGGTGATCACGACTTTCATCAGTACGTCGCCCTTCCGCCCGAGATGTCGAACACGGCGCCGGTCGAGAACGAGCACTCGTCGGAGGCGAGCCAGCAGACCAGCGCGGCGATCTCGTCGACCGTCACGAAGCGCCCCATGGGGATCTTCGAGAGCATGAAGGCGACGTGCGCCTCGGTCATCTGCTCGAAGATCGCGGTCTTCGCCGCGGCGGGCGCCACGCCGTTCACGAGAACGCCGGTCCGAGCGAGCTCCTTGCCCATCGACTTGGTGAGCGCGATCACGCCGGCCTTCGACGCGGAGTACGCGGCGGCGTTGGGGTTGCCTTCCTTGCCCGCGACCGAGGCGATGTTGACGATGCGCCCGTAGCCGGCCTCGACCATGTGCGGCGCGACCGCGCGCGAGGCGAGGAATGTCCCGGTGAGGTTGACGCGCAGCACGCGCTCCCACTCCTCGAGCGGGTAGTCGACGGTCGGCACGTTCGGGCCGGAGATGCCGGCGTTGTTGACCAGGATGTCGATGCGGCCGAAGTCGCGCAGCGCGCTCTTCGTCGCGGCCGCGATCGACTCGGGATCCGAAACGTCGACCTTCGGCGAGCCGCTCACGTCCCACACGCGCACCGCCGCGCCGCCCGCCTCGAGGCGCTTCGCGATCGCCGCGCCGATGCCCTGCGCGCCGCCGGTGACGATCGCGGTGCGCTCCTCGAAATCGAGGCTCATTCTTTCACCGCGCCGGTCATTCCCGAGACGTAGTACTCGACGAAGAACGAGTAGAGGACGGCCACGGGGAGCGAGCCGAGCAGCGCGCCCGCCATGAGCGCGCCCCAGTGGTAGACATCGCCCTCGACCAGCTCGGTGATGACGCCGACCGGCACCGTCTTCACCTCCGACGAGGACACGAAGGTGAGCGCGTAGATGAACTCGTTCCACGACAGCGTGAAGGCGAAGATGCCCGCCGAGATCAGGCCCGGCACCGCGAGCGGCAGCATGATGCGCGTCAGGATCTGCCAGCGCGTCGCGCCGTCGATCAGCGCGCACTCCTCGAGCTCGTAGGGGATCGAGCGGAAGTAGCCCATCAGCAGCCAGGTGCAGAACGGGATCAGGAACGTGGGGTAGGTGAGGATCAGCGCCCAGCGCGTGTCGAACAGCCCGAGCCTGAACACGATCGCCGCGAGCGGGATGAACAGGATCGACGGCGGCACGAGATACGCGAGGAAGATCGCGAGCCCCGCGGGCCGCGCGCCGCGGAAGCGCAGCCGCTCGATCGCGTACGCGGCGAGCACGCTCGCGGCGAGCGAGACGAAGGTCGAGACCACCGTGACGATCACCGTGTTCCACATCCACTCGGGGTACGAGGTGTGGAACAGGAGCTTGTCGAAGTGCGCGAGCGTCGGCCCGTGCACCCAGAACGGGTTCGCCTCGCGGCTCATCAGCTCGGCGTCGGGCTTGAACGCCGTCATCGTCATCCAGTAGAACGGGAACAGCAGCACGAACAGGAACACCGCGAGCGGCGCGTACAGCGTCACCCAGCGCCGCGGGAGCGACTCGAGATACGCCATCCCCTCGCTGTCGCCGCTCATCGTCCCCCCTGCTGCCACGCCCGCCGCTGCAGCCCGAAATACGAGAACAGGATCGCCGCGAGCAGGAACGGGATCATCGCGGTCGCGAGCGCGGCGCCTTCGCCGAGGTTGCCGCCGGGGATCGCGCGCTGGAACGAGAGCGTCGCCATCAGGTGCGTGGCGTTGAGCGGGCCGCCGCGCGTGAGCACGTAGATCAGCTGGAAGTCGGTGAAGGTGAACAGCACCGAGAAGGTCATCACCACGGCGATGATCGGCGTCAGCATCGGCAGCGTCACGTGCCGGAACTTCTGCCACGGCGTCGCGCCGTCGATCGCGGCGGCTTCGTAGAGGGAAGCCGGGATCGTCTGCAGCCCGGCGAGCAGGCAGATGGCGACGAAGGGCACCCCGCGCCAGATGTTGGCGGCGATGGTCGACAGGCGCGCGAGCCAGGGATCGCCGAGGAAGTCGATGTAGCCGTGGATCAGCCCCATGCGCGTGAGCGCCCACGAGATCACCGAGAACTGCGCGTCGTACATCCACCAGAACGCGATCGCCGAGAGCGCGGTCGGCACGATGAAGGGCAGCAGCACGATCGCGCGGACGAACGCCTTGAACGGCAGGTGCCGGTTGAGGAGCAGCGCGAGCCACAGGCCGAGTCCGAACTTGATCACGCTCGCGACCACGGTGTAGAAGATCGTGTTGAACAGCGACAGCTGCGCGACGGTGTCGCCCGCGAGGTCGCGGAAGTTCTCGAGGCCCACCCACGAGCCCGGGCGCCCGATCCGGGCGTCGGTGAAGCCGAGCCAGGTCCCGAGCCCGAGCGGGTAGGTGAGAAAGACGACGAGCAGCGCGCCCGCGGGCAGCATGAACAGCCACCCGAGGGCGTTCTTCGAGTCGAGAAGCTTCCGCAAAAGCCTCTACACCTTGTAGTACCGCTGCGCCCGCTGCTCGGCGCGCGCGGCGGCGTCCTTCGGCGACCGCGAGCCGCTCGCCGCCTCGGCCACCATGTTGACGATGATGAAGTCGGCCATGCTCTGCGCGGAGGCGTAGCCGGGCTTCCCGCCGTAGCTGTTCGGCAGCATGATCTTCATGCAGTCGCGGTACGGCGTGTGCTTCGGGTCCGAGGTCCAGATCGGGTTCGACTCGTACGCCTTGAGCGGGTGCGTGACGTAGCCGATCGAGGCCTCCTGCCACGGCGCGTACTGCTCCTTCTCCATCATGAAGGCGATGAAGGCCTTCGCCGCCTGCGGGTACTTGGTGTACTTGAAGATCATCTGGTTGAAGAACAGGTGCAGCTCGGTCGGCTTGCCCGTGGACCCGACCGGCAGGTTGGCGTGGCCGATGTCGGCCGCCATCGCCTTCACCTTCGGGTCGCTCGAGGTCTTCGCCGCGTAGTAGATGGAGATGCCGTTCTCGGTGACGCTGATCTGGTCGTCGAGGAAGGCCTTGTTGTTGTTCGGGTCGAGCCACGACAGCGTTCCCGGCACGAAGGTCTGGTACAGCTCCCTCGCGTACTCGAGCGCCTGGATGGTCTCCGGGCTGTTGATGACGACGGTGTTCTTCGCGTCGACGAGCTTGCCGCCGTGCGCCCACACCAGCCAGTGCGTCCAGGTGTTGCCGTCGCCGGTGGCGTTGCCGAGCGCGAAGCCGAGCGGGTGGTTCTTCGCCTTCAGCGCTTTGGCGAGCTTGAGGAACCCCGGCAGGTCGCGCGGGAAGGAGTCGAAGCCCGCTTCCTTCATCTGGCTGATGCGGTAGACGAAGGCGTTGCCGGCGCAGCCGAGCGGGATGCCGATCCAGCGCTTGCCGTCGGGCTGCAGGTAGGCGCGGCAGACGTCGTACCAGCCGCCGTACTTGGCGCCGAGGTAGTTGGCGACGTCGGTGACGTCGAGCAGCTTCTCGGGATAGAGGTTCGCGTCGTCGAAGGTCGAGAGGATGATGTCGGGCCCCGAGCCGACGTTGGCCGCGACCGCGGCCTTCGGGCGCACGTCCTCCCAGCTCTCGGCGTCGACGCGCACCTCGATGCCGGTCTTCTTGGTGAAGGCGGCGACGTTCCTCATGTACTGGTCCTCGTCGCCCTGGACGAAGCGCTTCCAGCGCAGCACGCGCAGGCGCGCGCCTTTTTCGGGCTTGAGGTTGAGCGTCGCGCCGCCCTTCTGCGCGAACGCGTCCGTCCCGATCGCCGTGCCGGCGGCGACGCCGGCGGTCATCTTCAGGAAATCCCTGCGTTTCATGCTCATGGTCTCCTCCTTTAAGGTGTCATTCTGAGGAGCGCAGCGACGAAGAATCTGCTTTTGCCTTTTGCGACCGCAAAAGCAGATCCTTCGCTGCGCTCAGGATGACAAGGCAAAACATCATGCGAGCCTCTGACCGCTCGCCCGATCGAAAAGAAAAGTCTGCCGCGGCTTCAGGTGCACGACCTCGCCCGGGTGGAAGGCGTGGCGCTCGCGCACGACCGCGGTCACCTCGGTGCCGTCGACGGTGCAGAAGATCTGCGTGTCGGCGCCGGTCGGCTCGACCACGATCACCTCGGCGCGCAGGCCGTCGGCCGCGACGTCGAGGTGCTCGGGGCGCACGCCGAGCAGCACGTCGCGGCCGTTGCGCCGCTCGGGCATGAAGTTCATCGCCGGCGAGCCGATGAAGCCCGCGACGAAGAGGTTCCTCGGATCGTCGTAGAGCTCGAGCGGCGAGCCGACCTGCTCGACGCGCCCCGCGTTCATGACGACGATCTTGTCGGCCATGGTCATCGCCTCGATCTGGTCGTGGGTGACGTAGACCGAGGTCGTCTTCAGCCGCTGGTGCAGCGACTTGATCTCGGTGCGCATCGCGACGCGCAGCTTCGCGTCGAGGTTCGAGAGCGGCTCGTCGAACAGGAACACCTGCGGGTCGCGCACGATCGCGCGCCCCATGGCGACGCGCTGGCGCTGGCCGCCCGAGAGCTGGCGCGGGTAGCGCGCGAGGTACTCGCCCAGGCCGAGGATCTGCGCCGTGTCCTCGACGCGCTTCTTCACGTCGTCCTTGGTCCGGCCGGCGAGCTTCAGGCTGAACGCCATGTTCTCGTAGACCGTCATGTGCGGGTAGAGCGCGTAGTTCTGGAACACCATGGCGACGTCGCGCTCCTTGGGAGCGACCGCGTTGACCACGCGGGCGCCGATCGCGATCTCGCCGCCCGAGATCTCCTCGAGGCCCGCGATCATGCGCAGCAGCGTCGACTTGCCGCAGCCCGACGGGCCGACCAGCACGCAGAACTCGCCGTCCTCGATCGCGACGTCGACGCCGTGGACGACCTCGGTCGAGCCGAACGACTTGCGGACGCCGCGGAGCGAAACCGAGGCCATGGGGGGGCGAGCCGATACCCGGGGAAGACGGCGGTGAGCGAGTTTGCCACATCCGCCGAGAGGCGGGCAGGCGGGACAACCCTAGCTCGTGTTGCGGGGGCTGAAGGTGCGCGCGAAGTAGACTGGCGATCGCTGCTTCAGCCGGTACATGCGGGCCGGCCGGTTCGCCCCCTCGCGCACGCGCTCGACGGGCTGGACCAGGTCGGCGGCGAGGATGCGCGTCCTGAACGCGCTCTTCTCGAGCTTCCGGTCGAGGACGATCTCGTAGGCGCGCTGGAGCTCCGTCAGGGTGAACTCCTTCGGCAGCAGGAACGCGGGTAGCGAGGTGTATTCCACCTTCGCGCGCAGCCGCGCCACGGCCGCCGCCAGGATCTCGCCGTGATCGAAGGCGAGCCGCGCGCGCACGCCGTTGCCATGGACGGGAAGCCAGCGCGC
>DATDMW010000338.1:0-21442 GCA_036518595.1 Burkholderiales bacterium | reverse complement strand
GGGTCGATGCTCGGGTCGGGCGCCGTCATCGTCATGGACGAGACGACCTGCATGGTGAAGGCGCTCGAGCGCCTGTCCTATTTCTATTTCGAGGAATCGTGCGGGCAGTGCACGCCCTGCCGCGAGGGCACGGGCTGGCTCTACCGCATGGTTCACCGCATCGAGCACGGCAAAGGCCGCAACGAGGACCTCGATCTCCTGACGAATGTCGCCGACAACATCGCCGGCCGCACCATCTGCGCGCTCGGCGATGCCGCGGCGCTGCCGGTGAAGAGCTTCATCCTGCATTTCCGCGACGAGTTCCAGTACCACATCGATCACCGGCGCTGCCAGGTGAGCGAGCCGGGCTACTCGACGGCGCCCACCGTTCCGCAGCGCCGCGCGGCCTGATCCCATGCCCAAAGTCACGATCGACGGCCTCGAGACCGAAGTCCAGAACGGCGCCACGGTGATGGACGCCGCGAACGCGCTCGGCATCTACGTGCCGCATTTCTGCTATCACAAGAAGCTCACGATCGCGGCGAACTGCCGCATGTGCCTGGTGCAGGTCGAGAAGGCCCCCAAGCCGATGCCTGCCTGCGCGACTCCGGTCACCGAGGGCATGAAGGTGCTCACACGCTCGGACAACGCGCGGCAGGCGCAGAACGGCGTCATGGAGTTCCTGCTGATCAACCATCCGCTCGACTGCCCGATCTGCGACCAGGGCGGCGAGTGCCAGCTGCAGGACCTCGCCGTCGGCTACGGCAAGCCGAGCTCGCGCTACGCGGAAGAGAAGCGCGTCGTTCTCAACAAGAACCTCGGGCCGCTGATCTCGACCGACATGACGCGCTGCATCCACTGCACGCGCTGCGTGCGCTTCGGGCAGGAGATCGCCGGCGTGATGGAGCTGGGGATGATCGGCAGGGGCGAGCACGCCGAGATCATCTCCTTCGTCGGACGGACCGTCGATTCGGAGCTCTCGGGCAACATGATCGACCTGTGCCCCGTCGGCGCGCTGACCTCCAAGCCCTTCCGCTACTCGGCGCGGACCTGGGAGCTCTCGCGCCGCAAGGCGGTGAGCCCGCACGACAGCCTGGGCTCGAACCTGATCGTCCAGGTGAAGCTGAACAAGGTGATGCGCGTGCTGCCCCTCGAGAACGAGTCGCTGAACGAGTGCTGGCTCTCGGACAAGGACCGCTTCTCGTACGAAGGACTCAACTCCGACGAGCGGCTCCTTCGCCCGATGCTCAAGGAGAACGGCAAGTGGCGCGAGATCGACTGGCAGCCCGCGCTCGAGCACGTCGCGGCGCGCCTCAAGGACGCCAAGGCGCGGCACGGTGCCGAGAGCATCGGCGCGCTCGGGAGCGCGCATTCGACGCTCGAGGAGCTGCACCTGCTGCAGAAGCTGGTGCGCGGCCTGGGCAGCGAGAACGTCGACTTCCGCGTGCGTCAGTCGGATTTCTCGAGCGACGGCAAGCGCGCCGGCGTGCCATGGCTGGGCGCGCAGGTGGCCGACCTCGGCAAGCTCGACCGGGCGCTGGTCGTGGGCTCGTTCCTGCGCAAGGACCACCCGCTGGTTGCAGCTCGGCTGCGCGGCGCGGCGAAGCGGCAGGCCGAGATCAACATGCTGCACTGCGCCGACGACGATCTGCTGATGCCGGTCGCGAACAAGCTCGTCGTCGCGCCCCAGGCGCTGCCCGAGGCGCTCGCGCAAATTGTGAAAGCGGCCGCCGAGATCGCGCAGAAGCCCGCGCCCGCCTCCGTATCGGCGGTCACGGCGGGCGCCGGGGCGAAGGCGATCGCCGCGAGCCTCGCCTCGGGCAAGAACGCGATGATCCTCCTCGGGAACACCGCCACGCAACATCCGCAGAGCGCGCAGCTGCACGCGCTCGCGCACGAGCTCGCCGGCCTGCTCGGCGTGAACCTCGGTTTCCTGGGCGAAGCCCCGAACAGCGTCGGCGGCTATCTCGTCAACTGCGTCCCCGGCGCGCGCGGCTTGAACGCGCAGTCCATGCTGGAGCAGCCGCGCAAAGCCTACCTGCTGCTCAACCTCGAACCCGAGCTCGATTGCCACGATCCGGCGGCGGCGCTGCGCGCGCTGCGCGCGGCCGATTTCGTGGTCGCGCTGACCGCTTACGGCAGCACGGTCGCGGCCGAGTACGCCGATGTGCTTTTGCCGATCGGCCCCTTCACCGAGACGTCGGGCAGCTTCGTCAACTGCGAGGGCCGCCTGCAGAGCTTCAACGGAGCGGTGAAGCCGCTCGGCGACGCGCGGCCGGCGTGGAAGGTGCTGCGCGTGCTCGCCAATCTGCTCGGCGTGCCGGGCTTCGATCAGGACTCGAGCGAGGCGGTGCGCGACGAGGCGTGTCCGGTGCAATCCATCCCGGGCCGGCTCAACAACGCGCTGCGCGGCGTCGAGATCAGCCTCGAATCAGGCGGCGACGGCCTGCGGCGCATCGCCGACGTGCCGATCTATTTCACCGACCCCATCGTCCGCCGGGCGACATCGCTGCAGAAGACGCGCGACGCGCTGCCGCCGCGCGCGTGGATGGCTTCCGCGACGCTGCAGCGACTCGGCCTCGCGGCGGGCGACCGCGTGCGCGTGCGGCAGGGCGAAGGCCAGGCGGTGCTCGAGGCGGGCCGAGACGACGGCCTGCCCCTGGACTGCGTGCGACTCGCGGCGGGACACCGCCTGACTGCCGAGCTCGGTCCGATGTTCGCCGCGGTCGAGGTCGAGCGGGCATGATGAGCACGCTCACCGACTGGTCGAACGCGATCCTCTCGACGAGCTGGGGGCCGCCGGCCTGGCTCGTGGTGAAGACGGTGCTGCTGATCCTCGCGATATCGATCCCGGTGATCCTGTGCGTCGCCTACCTCACGCTCTGGGAGCGCAAGTTCATCGGCTACATGCAGGTCCGGATCGGTCCCAACCGCGTGGGCCCGAAGGGGCTGCTGCAGCCGTTCGCCGACGTGCTGAAGCTGCTGGTGAAGGAGATCATCGTCCCGGCGGGCGCGAACCGCTTCCTGTTCTTCGCGGCGCCGATCCTCACGCTGATGCCCGCGATGGCGGCGTGGGCGGTGATCCCGTTCGGGCCGGAGACCGTTCTGGCGAACATCAACGCCGGCCTGCTGTACGTGATGGCGATCACCTCGATGGGGGTCTACGGCATCATCATCGCCGGCTGGGCGTCGAACTCGAAGTATTCGTTTCTCGGGGCGATGCGCTCGGCCGCCCAGATCGTGGCCTACGAGATCGCGATGGGATTCGCGCTGGTATGCGTGCTGCTCGTGTCGCAGAGCCTGAACCTCAGCGACATCGTCGCCGCTCAGCAGCGCGGTTTTTTTGCAGACAAGGGCATCAATCTGCTGTCCTGGAACTGGCTCCCGTTGTTCCCGATGTTCCTGGTCTATTTCATCTCGGGCACCGCGGAGACGAACCGGGCGCCTTTCGACGTAGCCGAAGGCGAATCCGAGATCGTCGCCGGCTTCCACGTCGAGTATTCGGGCATGACGTTCGCGCTGTTCTTCCTGGCCGAGTACATGAACATGATCCTGGTCGCGACGCTCGCGACCATCATGTTTCTCGGCGGCTGGGCGCCGTTGTGGGACAGCGCTTTCACCAATGCGATTCCGCCGTTCGTGTGGCTGGTGGCGAAAGTATTCGTGATGGTGACGATGTTCCTGTGGTTCCGGGCGACGTTTCCGCGCTACCGGTACGACCAGATCATGCGTCTGGGCTGGAAGGTGTTCATCCCGTTGACGATCATCTGGCTGGTGGTGATCGCCGCGTGGATGCAGACGCCGTGGTCGCCCTGGCGATAGGCCATGCTCGATAAGATCCGCGATTTCTTCAAGACCTTCCTGCTGGTCGAGCTGCTGAAGGGCATGGCGCTCACCGGGCGCAACCTGTTCGCGCGCAAAATCACTATCCAGTTCCCGGAGGAGAAGACGCCGATGAGCCCGCGCTTCCGCGGGCTGCACGCGCTGCGCCGCTACCCGAACGGCGAGGAGCGTTGCATCGCGTGCAAGCTGTGCGAGGCGATCTGCCCGGCGCTCGCGATCACGATCGAGTCGGACCAGCGTGCCGACGGCACGCGGAGGACGACCCGGTACGACATCGACCTTACCAAGTGCATCTTCTGCGGCATGTGCGAGGAATCCTGTCCGGTCGACTCGATCGTCGAGACGCGCATCCTCGAGTACCACGGGGAGAAGCGGGGCGACCTGGTCTACACGAAGGAGATGCTCCTCGCGGTCGGCGACCGCTACGAAGAACAGATCGCGAAGGACCGCGCCGCCGACGCGGCCTACCGCTGAGCGCCGATGAGCTTCGAGACCTTCACCTTCTACGTGTTCGCCGTGATCCTGGTGCTGTCGGCGCTGCGGGTCATCACCGCGCGCAATCCCGTGCACTCGGCGCTCTTCCTGGTGCTGGCCTTCTTCACGTCGGCGGCGCTGTGGGTGCTGCTGCGCGCCGAGTTCCTCGCGATCACGCTCGTGCTGGTCTACGTCGGCGCCGTCATGGTGCTGTTCCTGTTCGTCGTCATGATGCTCGACATCAATCTGGATCGCCTGCGCGAGGGCTTCTGGAGCTACCTGCCGCTCGGCGCGACGGTCGGGGTACTCATGGTCATCGAGATGGGGCTCGTGCTCTGGAACCGCTATTCGGGGCTGCAGTCGGCCGTGCCCGCGCAGCCGCAGCAGGCGGTCAGCAACACCAAGGCGTTGGGGCGCCTGCTGTATACGGACTACGCGTACCCGTTCGAGCTCGCCGCCGTGCTGCTGCTGGTCGCGATCGTGGCCGCGATCGCGCTCACGCTGCGGCGGCGCAAGGACACGAAGTACCAAGACCCGGCGAAGCAGGTGCTCGTCCGGCGTAGCGAGCGCGTCCGGCTGGTGTCGATGCCGGCCGAAAAGAGGGACTAGGAGACCGTGCGTCCGGGGCGCTCGCGCCCCGTTGAAGGGAGGTCGTTTTGCTGTCGCTTTCGGATTTCTTGATTCTGGGCGCGGTGCTGTTCGCGATCAGCGTCGTCGGCATATTCCTGAACCGCAAGAACGTCATCATCCTGCTGATGGCGATCGAGCTCATGCTGCTGTCGGTCAACATGAACTTCATCGCCTTCTCGCACTATCTGGGCGACATGAGCGGGCAGGTGTTCGTGTTCTTCATTCTCACCGTCGCGGCGGCCGAGTCGGCGATCGGGCTGGCGATCCTGGTGGCGCTGTTCCGCAACCTCCAGACGATCAACGTGGACGACCTGGATCAGCTGCGAGGGTGAGCCGACCGTGAGCCTGTACAGCCTTTGTCTCCTCGTTCCCTTCCCGCCGCTCGCGGGCGCGATCGTCGCCGGGCTGTTCGGCAGGCGCGTCGGTCGCGCGGGCGCACACTGGGCCGCGATCCTGGGCGTGGCGATCGCTTTCATCGCTTCGTGCGTCGTCCTCGGGCGCGTGCTGAACGGCGAGACGCTCAACCAGCCGCTCTACACCTGGCTCGCGTCGGGGGACCTGCGGCTCGAGATCGGCTTCCTGGTCGACCGTCTCACGGCGCTGATGATGGTCGTGGTCACGTTCGTGTCGCTGATGGTGCACGTGTACACGATCGGCTACATGGCCGACGATCCCGGATACCAGCGGTTCTTCGCATACATCGCGCTGTTCACCTTCTCGATGCTGATGCTCGTGATGGCGAACAACTTCCTGCAGCTCTTTTTCGGCTGGGAGGCGGTGGGCCTGGTGTCCTACCTGCTGATCGGGTTCTGGTACACGCGGCCGAGCGCGATCTACGCGAATCTGAAGGCATTCATGGTGAACCGCGTCGGCGACTTCGGCTTCCTCATCGGAGTCGCCCTGGTGCTCGCGACCTTCGGCACGCTGGACTACGGCGCGGTGTTCTCGCGCGCGCCGACGCTCGCGCAGGCCACGATCGAGGCCATCCCAGGCTGGCCGTGGCTGCTGATCACCGCGATCTGCATCGGGCTCTTCATCGGCGCGATGGGCAAGTCCGCGCAGTTCCCGCTGCACGTCTGGCTGCCGGACTCGATGGAGGGTCCGACTCCGATCTCGGCGCTGATCCACGCCGCCACCATGGTGACCGCGGGGATCTTCATGGTCGCCCGCATGTCGCCGCTGTTCGAGCTGTCGGAGACGGCCCTGTCGTTCGTCCTGGTGATCGGCGGCATCACCACGTTCTTCATGGCGCTGATCGCGCTGGTCCAGTACGACATCAAGCGCGTGGTCGCGTACTCGACGCTGTCGCAGCTCGGCTACATGACGGTCGCACTCGGCGCGTCGGCGTATCCCGTGGCCATCTTCCACCTCATGACCCACGCGTTCTTCAAGGCGCTGCTCTTTCTCGGCGCCGGATCCGTGATCATCGCCCTGCACCACGAGCAGGACATGCGCAAGATGGGCGGTTTATGGCGGTACATGCCGGTCACGTACGCAACCGTGTTCATCGGCGCGCTCGCGAACGCGGCCATCCCCGGGTTTTCGGGCTTCTTCTCGAAGGACTCGATCATCGAGGCCGTGCACCTGTCGAAGACCCCCGGAGCCGGGTTCGCGTGGCTCATGGTGACCGCGTGCGTCTTCGTCACCGCGTTCTACACTTTCCGGCTGGTGTTCTACACGTTCCACGGGAAGGAGCGTTTCGGCGATGCGGGACACGAGCACGCGGGGCACGGCCACGCGCCGCACGAATCGCCGCCGGTGGTGACGATCCCACTCGTCCTGCTCGCGATCCCGTCGATCGCCGCCGGGTGGGTCGTCGGCCCCGTCCTGTTCGGCAATTATTTCGACGGGTCGATCTATGTTTCCCCCGATCATTCGGGCCTGAGGGAGATGGCCGAGGAGTACCACGGGATCGGCGCCATGATGCAGCACGCGCTCGGAAGCCTGCCATTCTGGCTGTCGCTCGCCGGCATCGCGCTCGCCTGGTTCATGTACATCCTGCGGCCGGAGGTGCCCGCCCGGGTGCGCGCTCGCGCGGGGGTGCTCGTCACGATCCTCGAGGAGAAGTACGGATTCGACCGCTTCAACGACTGGTTTTTCGCGGGCGGCATGCGCAAACTCGGGACCGGCCTGTGGCGCTGGGGCGACGTCACGTTCATCGACGGCCTGATGGTCAACGGATCGGCGAGGCTCGTCGGCTGGTTCGCCGGGGTCGTGCGCTGGATCCAGTCCGGGTTCATCTACGACTACGCGTTCTCGATGATCATCGGCGCGTTCGTGCTACTCACCGTCTGGGTCTTCGTGGTGCCCTGGCTCCAGCGCTATCTCGTCTGAAAAAACAACAATGACATCGTCCGCTCCCTGGCTCAGCCTGGCCATATGGATCCCGATCGTTGCGGGTTGCATCGTTCTGGCGACCGGTGACCGGAATTCGCGCGAGGCGCGCTGGATCGCGCTCGCGGGCGCGGTGATCGGCCTCCTCGTCACGCTCCCGCTCGTGGCGGGCTTCGATCCGAGCACGAGCGCGATGCAGTTCGTGGAGCCGCCCAGGACGTGGATCGCGCGCTTCAACGTCCAGTACCGCGTCGGCGTCGACGGCATCTCGGTGCTGTTCGTGCTGCTGAACAGCTTCATCACGGTGCTCGTGGTCGCGGCGGCCTGGGAGTCGGTCCAGAACAAGGTCGCACAGTATCTCGCCGCCTTCCTGATCATGTCGGGGCTGCTGAATGGGACGTTTGCCGCGCTCGACGGCTTGCTCTTCTACGTCTTCTTCGAGGCGACGCTGATCCCGATGTACCTGGTGATCGGCGTATGGGGCGGCCCGAACCGGGTCTACGCCGCGGTGAAGTTCTTCCTCTACACGCTGCTCGGATCGCTGCTGATGCTGCTCGCCTTTCTGTACCTGTACATGAAGTCGGGCGGGAGCTTCTCCATTCTCGACTGGCACAACGTTCCCATCGGGCGGGGCGAGCATTTCTGGAACGACCCGCAGATCCTGCTGTTCCTCGCGCTGTTCGCGGCGTTCTCGGTCAAGGTGCCGATGTGGCCGGTTCACACTTGGTTGCCCGACGCGCACGTCGAGGCGCCGACCGGCGGCTCGGTGGTGCTCGCGGCCATCCTGCTGAAGCTCGGCGGCTACGGCTTTATCCGCTTCTCGCTCCCGATCCTGCCCGGCGCGAGCCACGATCTCGCGGGCTTCATGATCGTGCTGTCGCTGGTGGCGATCGTGTACATCGGGCTGGTGGCGCTCGTGCAGACCGACATGAAGAAGCTGATCGCCTACTCGTCGATCTCGCACATGGGGTTCGTCACCCTCGGAACGTTCCTCTTCAACCCGCTCGCCCTCGAAGGCGCGCTCGTCCAGATGATCTCGCACGGCTTCGTGTCGGCCGCGCTGTTCCTCTGCGTCGGCGTGCTGTACGACCGGATGCATTCCCGCAATATCGCGGACTACGGGGGCGTGGTGAACGTGATGCCGAGGTTCGCGGCGCTGATGATGCTCTTCGCGATGGCCAACTGCGGGCTGCCGGCGACCAGCGGCTTCGTCGGAGAATTCATGGTCATCATGGGGTCGATGAAGGTCAATTTCTGGCTCGCATTCCTCGCCGCCACGACGCTGGTGTTCGGCGCGGCTTATACGCTCTGGATGTACAAGCGCGTCGTCTTCGGCGCGGTGGGCAATGACCACGTCGCCGCGCTTCGCGACGCCGGGATGCGCGAGCTCGTCGTGCTGGGCGCCCTGGCGGCCGCCGTGCTGTGGATGGGCGTGCATCCGGCGCCGTTCACCGACATCATGCACGCGTCGGTCGACAACCTGTTGAAGCACATCGCGACCAAGCCATGAACCTGATCCCCGCATATCCGGAGCTCTGGCTCCTCGTCATGGCGCCGGTCGTGCTGATCGTCGACCTGTTCGTGCGCGATCAGCGCCGCGATGTGACCTATGCGCTCGCCTTGGCGGCGCTCGCCGGCTGCGCGTTCTGGACGCTGGTGACCGGCCACTTGACCGGCCTGCAACGCACCGAGGCGTTCAATCGCATGTTCGTGGCGGACACCATGGGCCACGTGTTGAAGATGCTCTGTTACGTCGCGGTCGGCGCCTCGCTCGTTTACTCGCGCGCCTACCTCAGGGACCGCGGCCTGTACCGCGGCGAGTACTTCGCGCTGGCGCTGTTCTCGACGCTCGGGATGATGGTGATGATCTCGGCGAATCATTTCCTCAGCCTGTATCTCGGTCTGGAGCTGATGTCGCTTTCGCTGTATGCGCTGGTGGCGCTGAACCGCGACTCGGCGGCCTCGACCGAGGCCGCGATGAAATATTTCGTGTTGGGCGCGCTCGCATCGGGTCTGCTGCTGTATGGCATGTCCATGATCTACGGCGCGACCGGGACGCTGTACATCGGCGACGTTGCGAAGGCCATCGGCGCGAATCAGCCGGATCGCATCATCCTGCTGTTCGGCCTGGTGTTCGCGGTATCGGGCATGGCCTTCAAGCTCGGCGTCGTGCCGTTTCACATGTGGATCCCGGACGTCTATCACGGCGCGCCGGTGTCGGTGACGCTCATCATCGGTTCGGCGTCCAAGCTCGCGGCGTTCGCGATGGTCGTGCGCATGCTGGTGAACGGTACGCTCGGGTTCGTGGAGGGCGGCGGCCGGATCGACCTGCTCAGCTCGCTGTCGCAGAACTTGGTTTTCAACTGGCAGTACATGCTGGTGATCCTCGCGGTGCTGTCCATGGCCATCGGCAACCTCGCGGCGATCGCGCAGTCGAACATCAAGCGCATGCTCGCCTACTCGACGATCTCGCACATGGGGTTCGTGCTGCTCGGGCTGCTGTCCGGTGTGGTCGGCAACGTGTTTTCGGCCGCGAACGCGTATTCGGCGGCCCTGTTCTACGTCATTGTCTACGCGCTCATGAGCCTCGGGGCGTTCGGCATGATCCTGCTGCTGTCGCGGGCCGGGTTCGAAGCCGAGCGCCTCGACGACTTCAAGGGCCTCAACGCGCGCAGCCCCTGGTTCGCCTTCGTGATGATGCTGCTGATGTTCTCGCTCGCCGGGATACCGCCCACGGTCGGCTTCTACGCCAAGGTCGTGGTGCTCCAGCCCGTGCTCGACGCGGGCCAGGTGTGGCTCGCGGTCGTGGCGGTGCTGTTCTCGCTCATCGGCGCCTTCTATTACATTCGCATCGTGAAGCTCATGTATTTCGACGAACCGCAGGACGCGCACCGGATCGAGACCAGGGCCGACATGCGGGTGCTCCTGTCGCTGAACGGCATGGCGATGCTCGCGCTCGGCATCCTGCCGCAGTCGCTGATGCAGCTGTGCCTGCTGTCGATCAAGGGCCTGTGACCGGCCGGCGCCGAATGCCCGACCCGCGCAAGGACCTGACCGAGCATACGCTCTCGAGCGAGGTGGTCTACGACGGCCGGCTGCTCCACGTGCGGCGCGACAAGGTGCGCCTGCCCGACGGCGGTGTGACCGACCGTGAGTACGTCAGGCACCCCGGCGCCGTGGTGATCATCGCGGTGCTCGATCAGGGCGAGCTCCTCATGGAGCGCCAGTTCCGCTATCCGCTCGGTCGGGACATGATCGAGCTGCCCGCCGGCAAGATCGACGCAGGCGAGCCTCCTGCCGAGACTGCCCGGCGCGAGTTGCTCGAGGAGACCGGATACACCGCGTCCGAATGGCGTCATCTCGCCACGATGCATCTCGCGATCGGCTACTCGAACGAGCGCATCGAGATCTTCCTCGCGACGGGACTGACGCGGAAGGAAGCGAAGCTCGACGACGAGGAATTCCTCGAGGTGTTCACCCTGCCGCTCGCGTCCGCGCTGCAATGGGTGCGCGAGGGGAAGATCACCGACGCCAAAACCTTGTCGGCGCTGCTGTGGGCCGAGAAGGTGCTCGAAGGCGCATGGCGCCCATGAGCGCCCTTCAGAACCGGTAACGCACCTCGATTCCCGCTTCCCTGGTGTGGTTGGCCGGCTCGAGAAAGCCGTTCGAGACCTCGGAGTCCTTGATGCTCCAGTAATCGATCCACGGGCCGAACGCGAGGTGGCCGGCTTCGATCATGAACGCGGCGCGATAACCGCGACCATGCCGCTGCTCGTTCGTGATGTCCGGGGCCCCGAATCCGGCATCGCTCAGCTTGCTCTGCTGCCGTCCACGTAAGAAGACGTCGTATTCCAGCGTCGGGGCGAGCACCCAGCCGCGGCCGGCGGACAGTCGCGCGGTCAGGCCGAGCGGGACATATAGATATTGGGAATAGCGTCGGTAGCCGAAGTACGCGACATTCCCGACGACATCGTAGCCCCTCAGGTCGTCGTAGAGATAGCGATAGCCCAGGCCCGCGAACGGCGATAGCGACACACTCGCCACGGGACGGTAGTCGGCGCCGCCGATGGCGCGCAACTCGAAGATGTGGTCCGGCACGTTGTTCTGCGTGCCGGAGCCCTGGTACGTGAGGGACCCGTACGAATACCTCGCCTCGAGTCGGCCGAACTCGCGTCCATCGGCCTCCGTATAGGCGGCGGACAGACCGGCGCGATTCCCGGTCAGCTTCGCGAAATCGGGCTCCTCGTAGCGGTATCGGGACGCCTGGAGACCGGCTTCCCACCCCAATCGGGTGGAGAGCGGATCGCCGGGCGGAGCTGTCTGCGCATGCGCGACTCCGAGAGCCGCAAGCAGCATCAAGCCTGTCCATTTCATCCCCATTCCCCGCTCCTCGTCCCGACCGCGCTTCGATTCGCAACGCGATGATATCGCGAGCGGGCCCGTTGCCGCATCGCGGCACCGGGCCGTCGCCCCAGACCGACACACGAGTTGCTTATTGCGCGATTTCACGCACAGCGTCGAGAAATAATCCCTGAAAAGACCTGCCTTGCGGGGGAGGGCCCCGACGCCTGATCTATGCTGTCTGCCTCGGGGAGAGCCGCTCTCACACCTGCTCAGGGGGGATGCCATGGTCGATTCTCATGTCTGGATGATCTGGCCCAACAACGCCGTGCTGTCGGTCATCACGCTGTGCCTGATCGGCATCGCATTTCTCTACGCGGGACGCCGGCCCATGCACGATCTCATCCGCTCGCTCGGCCACTCCCTGAGCGGGCCGCTGCGCTTGGGCGCGCGGTCGCTGGTTGCGGCTGCCAACGGGATCAGGGAGCGCAACCGCGCGGTCCTGCTCGCGCACGGGCGCGCCGAAGTGGGCCAGCGCATCGAGCGCGAGTTCGAGCGGATCGGCGCGATCGTGACGCGCGATCTCCAGGGCTATCCGGCGATGCAGCGCAAGCTACTCGACGAGATCACCCGGATCGAGGAGGACTACAAGAAGTGCGGCGAAGTGCCGCCGCCGCCGCCGGAGTGGGTGGAGGCGGTCACTGCGGTCGCCAAGGTGAAGGGTAACGGCAACGAGATCGTCCAGAAGATCCTGGAAGAGATCAATGTCTCGGTCGGCAAGATGCACGACAAGACGATCGGGGAGTACCGCCGCGCCTACGAGTCGCGCCACAAGATCCTGGAGGGCTTCCTCCCGTTCTGGCGCTCCGTCGACAAGACGATGACGCTGGTCGACAAGAAGCTGTCCGGCATCCAGGAGACCGCCGGTACAGTCGATGCCCATATGGCGAAGTACGAGGAGATCAACAAGAAGACCGACAAGGCCGAGCACCAGCTCGCCACTTCGGGTTTCACCCAGTTCGCGATCGCCACCATCGTCATGTTCGTCGCGATGGGCGGCGCCTTCGTCAACTTCAAGCTGATCGCGCTGCCGATGTCCGAGATGGTCGGCGCCGGGGATTACATCACCCAGTCGCTGCGTACGTCCGAGGTGGCGGCGCTGGTGATCATCCTGGTCGAGGCGTCGATGGGCCTGTTCCTGATGGAGTCGCTGCGGATCACGCATCTGTTCCCGCCCATCGCCAACCTGAACGAGAAGATGCGTCACCGCATCCTTTACATCTCGCTCACGCTGCTCGTGATCCTCGCGGGCATCGAGGCGGCCCTGGCGCTGATGCGCGACATGCTGATCGCCGACAAGCAGGCGCTCCTTCAGACGCTCGCGTCCCAGCAGCAAACCGCCGTGAACGAGGGCTGGGTCGGGCGTATTCCGACGGCGGGCCAGATGCTGCTCGGCTTCATCCTGCCGTTTGCGCTGGCGTTCGTCGCGATCCCCCTCGAATCGTTCATCCATTCCTCGCGCACGGTGCTGGGGGTGGCGGTGGTCGCGCTCCTGCACGCGCTCGCCTTCGTCCTGCGGGTCCTGGGCAACCTCGCGCGGCACTCGAGCCGGGTGCTCATCACCCTCTATGACGTGGTGGTGATGCTGCCGCTGCTTATCGAGCACCTGGTGAAGGGCGGGCGAGTCGGCGTGCCCGTGAAATCGCGTTCGATGAGCGCCTAGGCCCGCTTCCGATCGGGAGACGACCATGACCAAGCGCACCGTTCTCGCGTTCCTGTCGTTCCTCGCCGCCGCCGTCGCCTTGTCCGGTTGCGCCGACCCGCGCAGCCATACGAATGCGGTCTACATGCTGGTCGATACCTCGGGCACGTACGCCCGGGAGGCGAACAAGGCGCAGATCATCGTCAACTACCTGCTCGGAACGCTGCAGCCGGGCGACTCGCTCGCCATCGCGCGCGTCGAAAGCCGCAGCTTCAGCGAGAAGGACATCATCGCCAAGGCGCGCTTCGATACGAGGCCGTCGCAGGCGAACATGCAGAAGCGGGCGTTCAAGGACAAGATGGACGGCTACTTCCGTGGCATAAGGGGCACCGCGTATACGGACATCACCGGCGGGTTGATCCAGGGCGCCGAGTTCCTGAACGAGACCGGGGCGGGCATGAAGACCATCCTGATCTTCTCCGACATGCAGGAGGAGCTCGACAAGGCGACGGTGCGCAACTTCGCGATCAACCTCAAGAACATCCGGGTGATCGCGGTGAACGTGACCAAGCTCAAGACGGACAACATCGATCCCCGCCGTTACCTCGGACGGATCGACGCCTGGCAAAAGCGCGTGGAGGCCGCAGGCGCGTCGGAGTGGAAGGTCATCAACGACATCGAGCACCTGGACGGCATCTTCAAGAGCTGACCGGGCAATCGTGGTTTCGTCCAAGGCCGCGAACCTCCGCGGCCTTTTGTTTTACACTGACGCTCCGCCGGAGGAGGCGTGGATATGCGAGATTTTGGCCGTCTGATAGGGGCTCTGTCGCTGGGCTTGCTGCTCGCGGCCTCGACCGCCTTCGCGGACCAGGGATCCGCCGGCAGGACCGCGGCGAAAGATATTTCGAAGAAGGCCGCGGACACCGGCCACGCGATCAAGGACTACAGCGTCGCGCAGCGCGACGAGGCGGTGAAGCAGGCCAAGGCCGCGCTCGACGACGCCGATGCGAGGATGCACCGGCTCGAGCGCAAGCTCGACGCCGACTGGGGCAAGATGGACGCGGCGGCGCGCCAGCGTGCTCGCGCCACGCGCGAGGCGATGCGCCGCGAGCGCAACCAAGTCGCCGAATGGTACGGCGGGTTGAAGCACGGCTCCTCCGAAGCCTGGGACGAGGTGAAAAGCGGCTTCGCGAAAAGCTATGACGAGCTCAGGAAATCGCTCTCGAAAGCGCGGAACGACTTCTAGCCGTCTTCAGCCGCAGACGCCGACCCAGCCGCAGGCGCTGCAGAAATCGCAGCCGTCCTTGCGGATGACGGCGTAGTTGCCGCACTCGGTGCAGCGCAAGCCCTTCATCTTCGGCGCGGCTCCGGGCGCGGGCGTTTCCAGGACGCCCATCTGCTGCACCGGCATGCCGTCCTCGTCGAGGATCCCGAGCATGGCGTAGCGATGGATGACGAGTCGTGCGACGTAAGAAACGGTCGACGGCCAGTTCTGCTGCTTGCGGCTCCCGGGCACGAACGCCATGAAATCCCCGAGCGGCTCGGGGTAGTCGAGCAGCTTACGCAGCTTCATGCCGATCCAGGCCGGATCGATGATGCGCATGTCGAGCGAGAGCAGCTTGCACAGGCCGTCGAGCGCGCGCGGGTACTCGCCCGAGAGCCATAGGGAATAAGGGCGCGTCACGCCGTCGGGCAGCGTGATCTCCTTCAGCCCCAGGACGAAGTCGTCGCGCGCGGCCGGGTTGTGGATGTCGATGGTCCAGGACATCGTGCCGTCGGTGCCGGTCTTCGGCTCCTTGAGGCTGAACATCGCATCGATCACCGGCCCGTGCGCCGACTCCGGGAGAGCACCCAGCTGCTCGCAGCGGAAGCGCACGAGCTGCGCCACCGCCGAGCAGGCGCTCGGCATGCGCTTCTTCTCGCCGAGCGGCGGGAACGGCATGTCGAACGCGTCGTCGCCCGCGGTCTTGGCGAGCGTATCGAGCTTGAGGCGCAGCCACGCCGGGTCGTCCGCACGCATGTCCATCGACAGCGTCTTCGCCACGGCCCCGAGACCGCGAGGCTGCTCGCTGCCGTTTACCCAGGCCTCGAACGGATGCGCGCGCGCGTTCTCGACGTGGCCGACGAAGAGCGCAAAATCGCCGTGCGGATGCTCGATCATGTAGGTCCAGGCCGGGTTGCCGGCCGCGAGCTTCGGCCGGCCGGGCCAGCGCAGGCTCGCGAGCACGGGCTCGGGCACGGCTTTGATCTCGATGCGCCGGTTGACGTCGTTCTGCACGAAGTCCTGGGGCCGCGTCTGCGCTTCGACCGACAGCACCGAGCCGATCACGCTGTTGGGCCGGTACGTGGCGAGACCCTTCAGCCCCGACTTCCACGCCGCGAAGTACAGGCCCTGGAAATCGGAGTATGGGTAGTTCTCGGGAACGTTCACCGTCTTCGAGATGCTCGTGTCGATCGACGGGGCCACCGCGGCGACCATGTCCTTGTGCGCCGCAGCCGTGAGCTCGAGGGCCGTGACAAAGTACGGCGGCAGCGCCTTGGCGTCCCCGCCGAGATGCTTGTACAGCCGCCAGGCGTAGTCCTCGACGGGGAATTCCTTCAGGGTGCCGTCGGCCATGCGCTTCTTGCGGGTATACGTCCAGGAAAACGGAGGCTCGATGCCGTTCGAGGCGTTGTCGGCGAAGGCGAGACTGATCGTTCCCGTCGGCGCGATCGACAACAGGTGGCTGTTGCGCACGCCTTGCTTGCGGATCAGCGTCTTGATCTCCTGCGGCAGCCGCGCGGCGAAGCTCGTGCCCGACAGATACATGTCGGCGTTGAACAGCGGAAACGCCCCGCGCTCGCGCGCGAGCTCGCTCGACGCACGATACGCCGCATCGCGCATCGACTCGGAGATGCGAGCCGCCGTGCGCCGCGCGTCGTCGGTGTCGTAGCGGAGACGCAGCATGATCAGCGCATCGCCGAGGCCGGTGAACCCGAGGCCCACCCGGCGCTTGTTCATGGCCTCCTCATGCTGGGCCTTCAGCGGCCAGGCCGTGACGTCGAGCACGTTGTCGAGCATGCGCACCGAGACCTCGACGATCTTCGCGAAGCCCTCGAAATCGAAAGCGGCGTTCTCGGAGAACGGCTCCTTCACGAAGCGCGTCAGGTTGATCGAGCCCAGGCAGCAGCAGCCGTACGGCGGCAGCGGCTGCTCGGCGCAGGGATTCGTCGCCTCGATCGCCTCGCAGTAATTGAGATTGTTGTCGCGGTTGATGCGGTCGAGGAACAGGATCCCAGGCTCGGCGTGATCGTACGTCGACCGCATGACCTGGTCCCACAGGTCGCGCGCGCGGAGCTTGCGGTAGACCCACAGCCCGTCGTCGCGCTGGTAGGCGCCGGCGGCGATCGCGTCGGGGTGCGGCTTCGCCTTGTGGACGAGCTCGACCTCGAGGTCGCGCTCGACCGCCGTCATGAAAACGTCGGTGACGCCCACCGAGATGTTGAAATTGGACAGGTCGCCCTTGTCCTTGGCGTGGATGAAGTCCTCGAGGTCCGGATGGTCGCAGCGCAGCACACCCATTTGCGCGCCGCGCCGGGCGCCCGCCGACTCGACCGTCTCGCACGACCGGTCGAACACGCGCATGTACGAGACCGGGCCGCTCGCCCGGGAATGCGTGCCCTTGACCTCCGCGCCCCGCGGTCGGATCGAGGAGAAGTCATAGCCGACGCCGCCACCGCGGCGCATGGTCTCCGCCGCTTCCTGGAGCGCGGTGTAGATGCCGGGCCGGCCGTCGACGATCTCGGAGATCGAATCGCCCACGGGCTGCACGAAGCAGTTGATGAGCGTCGCCTGCATCTGGATGCCGGCCGCCGAACTGATCCGGCCGGCCGGGATGAAGCCGGCTTCCATTGCCTCATGGAAGCGGCGTTCCCAGTGCGAGCGCCGGTCCTGTGGCTCGACGGCCGCGAGCGCGCGCGCGATGCGCCGCCGGACGTCGTCGATCGACTGCTCCTTGCCCTTGGCGTACTTCTCGATCAGCGCCTCGCGGCAGATCTCCTGCTCGGGCAGGGTGGAAACCTTCGTTGCCGTGTCGTCCATGATGTCCTTCTACGTCGGTCCGGTGTCGGGGTCAAGGGTGCCCACGATACCGCGCCAAGGAATACTATATATTGAGTCAGATCACGTCAAAACCACAATTACTTGTGGTACGAGATCCGGTAGATCACCCCGGCCTCGTCGTCCGAGACGAGCAGCGCGCCGTCGGGCGTCGGCTGCACATCGACCGGACGGCCCCACGCGGAGCGCCCCTGCAGCCAGCCGTGGGCGAAGACCTCGTGCTTCACCGCCCGGCCGCCCTCGACGACCACCCGCGCGACGCGGTAGCCGATCTTGGCCGACCGGTTCCACGAGCCGTGCTCGGCGACGAAGATGTTGTTGCGGTACTCCGCCGGGAACGCATCGCCGGTATAGAACCGCATCCCGAGCGCCGCCACGTGGGGCCCGAGCTTGACCGCGGGCGGCGCGAACTCGGCGCAGCCGTGCCTTCGGAATTCGGGATCGGGCGTGTCGCCCTGGTGGCAGTAGGGGAAGCCGAAATTCATCCCCGGCTTGGGCGCGTGGTTCAGCTCGTCCGATGGCAGGTCGTCGCCCATCATGTCGCGCCCGTTGTCGGTAAACCACAGCTCTTTCGTGCGCGGATCCCAGTCGAAGCCGACGCTGTTGCGAACGCCGCGGGCGAACACCTCGTAGCCCGAGCCGTCGGGCCGGATGCGCGAGATCACGCCGTAGCGGTCGGGATTGCGCTCGCAGACATTGCAGGGCATGCCGACCGGCACGTACAGCAGGCCGTCGGGGCCGAAGCGCACCAGCTTCGCCCCGTGCGCACGGTCTCCCGGATAGCGATCCGTCACGACCACCGGCTTGGGTGGCGAGTCGAGCTTCGCGGCGATGTCGTCGAAGCGCAGGATGCGATCGATCTCGGCGACGTAGAGCGCGCCGTCGCGGAAGGCGACGCCATTGGGGAGGTTCAGGCCGGATGCGACGGTCGTGACGCCGGTCACCTTGTCGCCGCGGTAGCGCACGGCGTAGACGCGGTCTCCGCGGGTCCCCACGAAGAGCACGCCGTCGGGGCCGAGCGACATGGAGCGTGCTTCGGGGACCTTGTCGGTGAATACGCTGATCCGGAACCCCGGGGGCAATTTGATCGAGTCGATCGGCAGCCGCTGGGCCAGGCCGGGACCGGCGCTCGCGAGAGCGACGAAGAACGCCACGCAGGGCTTCGCGAGGCGGCTCAGGGACGGGAGTTTCATGGCAGAATCACAGTGGCCAGGCTCTCATCATAATGCAGTCGAGAAACAAGAGAGCGGGCCCACAGGGGAGCTGACGCTTCATGCTGATTTCCCAGAAGCGATACGCGAACGTCAAGGTCCTGACGCTGAGCGGTCGCATCGACAACGGCACCTCGGACTCGTTCAAGACCGGGCTCGGCGCGCACGTCGCGGAGTGCCGTGCGGGAGGCGACCGGCTCGTGCTCGATTTTTCGGGCGTCGACTACATCAGCAGCGTGGGGCTGCGGGCACTCATGCTCGCCGCGAGGCAGTCTCGAGAGCAGGGCGGCACCATCGTGATGGCGGCGCTGCAGCCGGTGGTCCGCGAGATTTTCGAGATCAGCCGCTTCACCATGGTGTTCGATTGCTTTCCCACCGTGCGCGAGGCGCTGGCGAAGATATCGCCGAGCGCCCTGGCCGCGTACGACGCCCGCACGCCCGGCTGACCGATGCCGGCGGTGCGCGTCAAGTTCTGGGGCACCCGCGGCTCCCTTCCGATCGCGTTCGATGCCGCGGCGCTCAAGGACCGCCTGGCCAGCGCGCTCGTGGCGGCGTCGGGCCACGACGTCGGGACGATCGAGAAGGCGCGGGCCTGGCTCGAGCGCGGGCCGGGTTCGGCGCTCTCGCAGACCTTCGGCGGCGACTCACCCTGCGTCCAGCTCGAGGCCGGCGCGGCGGAATACGTGCTCTGCGATCTCGGCACCGGCGCGCGCGTCTTCGCGAACCGGGTGCTGCAGCGTCACGGTGCCACGAGCCCGCAGGTGTTCCATGTGTTCATGTCGCACCTGCACTGGGACCACATCATGGGGTTTCCATTCTTCACGCCCGCTTACCTGCCCGGGAACCGCATCGTCATCTACGGCTGTCACCGTGAGCTCGAGCACGCGTTCCGCAGTCAGCACGCCGCGCCGTTCTTCCCGATACCTTTCGAGCGCCTCGGCGCGCGGATCGAGTTCGTGACGCTGGCGCCCGGGCGACCGTACGACATCGCCGGCTGGAGCGTCACGCCGCGCCGCCAGGATCACTCGGGGGACTCGTACGGCTATCGCTTCGAGCGCGACCGCCGCTCGATCGTCTACTCCACGGATTCCGAGTACAAGCTGGACAACGCCGCCGACACCCAGGCGGCGACGGCTTTCTTCCGCGACGCCGACCTCGTCATCTTCGACGCGATGTACTCGCTGGCCGACAGCGTCTCGGTGAAGGAGGACTGGGGCCATTCGAGCAACGTCGTCGGCGTCGAGCTGTGCCAGCTGGCACGGGCGAAGCACCTGGTGCTTTTCCACCACGAGCCGGCGAACAACGACGACAAGATCGCCTCGATATGGCGCGAGACCGTACGCTTGGAGGAGATCACGCGCCACGGCGCGCCGCTCCGGGTCTCGGCGGCCTACGACGGGCTGGAGATCGAGCTCTGAGCTCGCCGACAGGCAGCAGCGCAGCGGCCGGGACGACGACCGATCGGCTGACGGTCGCACCGCGGTCCGCGCTTCCGTGGCGTGCGCTGCGCTCGGTCGTGCTGCTCGCCCTGCTGCTGGTCCCGGTGCTCTGGACCGACATGCCCGTGGTGAACGCCATGCGGCTCGCCTGGCTCGACTTCTATCAGGCGCTGTCGCCGCGCGAGCGCCGCTCTGCGCCGGCGATCATCGTGGCGATCGACGAGAAGAGCATCGATCGATACGGGCAGTGGCCGTGGCCGCGCGATCTGGTCGCGAAGCTGCTCGATCGCATCCGCGCCGCCGGGCCGGCCGCGATCGGCGTCGACCTGCTGTTTCCGAACGCGGACCGCCTCTCGCCCGAGCAGCTGGCGCCCACGCTCGCGGGATACAACGCCGCGCTCGCAGCCGGACTGGCGAAGCTGCCGTCGCACGACGTGCAACTGGCGCACGCGATCAAGGCGGCGCCCACCGTTCTCGGTATCGCGGGTCTCGAGATGGCGACGGGCAGCTCGGTTACGGCCCAGTTCACGCCGTCGTTCCAGAAGGGAGGCGACGCGACGCCGTTCCTGAGGCACTACGCCGAAACGCTGCGCAGCATCCCGGGGATCGACAAGTCCGCGCAAGGACACGGCCTCCTCAGCGTCGATACCGAAGGCGGCGTCGTCCGGCGAATGCCCGTCGTCGCGGCGGTCGGCCACACGCCGGTGCTGGGTTTCAGCATCGAGACGCTGCGCGTGGCGAGCGGCGACCCGGTGTTCACCGTCAACAGCGACGCGACCGGGGTGCGCTCGATCAGCGTCGGCGGCGTGGACATCCCCACGCAGCCCGACGGCCACATCTGGGTCCACTACACGCCGCACAATACGGCGCGCTACGTCTCGGCGGCCGACGTCCTGGCCGGCACGGTGGAAGACTCCGAGCTGGGCGGCATGCTCGTCCTCGTCGGCTTGAGTGCGCTCGGGCTGATCGACTACCAGACGACGCCGCTCGGCGAGCGCATGCCGGGCGTCGAGATCCACGCGCAGGTCCTCGAGAACATCTTCGACGGCAGGCTGCTTTCGCGCCCGCGCTGGGCCCCGTGGGCGGAAGGCTGCTCGTTTCTCCTGTTCGGACTGCTGCTCGCGTACGCCGTCCCGCGCCTGACACCGCGGCGCTCGGGCGTCCTGCTCGCCGCGATGCTCGCGACGCTCATGGGCGCCGGCTTCGTCGCCTACAAGAGCGCGGGTCTTCTCGTCGACGCACTGGTTCCGGCCGCGGCGCTCGCTTCGCTTTTCGCCGCGATGCTCGCCGCGACGCTGGCGCAGGCGAACGCGCAGCGGCGCCTGCTGCGCGAGCGGCTGCAGCGCGAGCGCGAGGCGGCCGCGCAGATCGCCGGCGAGCTGGACGCGGC
>DATDMW010000337.1:0-2574 GCA_036518595.1 Burkholderiales bacterium | reverse complement strand
TCCGGTCGCGCGGCCGGTGCTCTCGGGCGCGCTCGCGACCGAGAACGACCTCGCCGCCGTCTACGGCGCCGCGTGCGACGCGATCCACAACGCGCTGCTCGCCGCGCTCGGCGCGCTCTGGGCGCCGGCGAAATGGATGCTGCGCGACATCGCGCCGACCGATCCCGGCCCGCGCTGGCAGGCGCGGCTCACGGCGCTGCACGACGCCGCGCCGGTTCGCGGGCGGCAGTACTACTACGATTTCCTGAAGGACCTCGCCGAGACCTGCAATGCCTTCCGCGATTGCCTGTTCGGCGACACCGCGGTGTGCTGTCCCGCGCTCGACGCCTTCGCCAAGCACCTGCTGCTCGGCAGCCTCGACCCGGCGCAGCGCGCCGCGGTCGGCCGCACCGGCTTCTATCCCTCGCCCGCGGTCAGCGACCGCTTCGAGCAACGCGCGCACGCGCGCTTCCTCGTGCGCAAGATCGACGCGCTGATCGCCGACTTCGCGATCCCGGGACCCGGGCAGGTGCGCATCACGCCGAGCGCGTTCGAGGAGCGGCCGCTCGAGGAGCGCGCGATCCCGTTCTACTACGCGCCCGGCACCGCGCTGCCGATCCAGACGCTGTGGAGCGAGCGGCTGACGCGCCGCGGCGCGACCGCGACCGCGTACTCGTACAACGCGCCCAACTGGGCGGCACCGCAGTCCCCGGCGGCGTCGCCGCTCGCGTTCCAGACCGGCGCCTTCGGCTTCTACCGCGTCGAGGGCCACATCGGCCGCCCGCTCGCCGACGCGCAGCGCGAGATCGACGCGCTCGTCGCCGGGTCGAACCTGCCGATCGACGTCGCCTACGTCGCGCTCGCGCAGCCGGTGAAGCCGCCGTTCCCGTGGTGGCGCAACTGGCACCTGTACGACCTGCAGAACCTGATGCGCAACGAGCTCGGCACGCAGCTCGACGACACCGCGCAGTTCGGGGACGTCTTCCTCGGCCAGGCGAAGACCGCGGCGCAGGGAAGCATCGTCACCGACCAGGACAACGGCGGCGTCCCCGTGGTCGGCACCGTTCAGACCAAGGTCGAGCTGATGAAGGGCAAGGCGGGCGCGGCGCGCGCCAAAGTCATGGCCGAGACCTACGACCCGGCGTCGAACTGGCAGGACGACTTCGCCGGCGCCACCCAGGCCGCGGCCGCCATGCACCTCGCGCTCGGACCGGTGACGCAGAAGCAATTCGTGTCGCCGGCCGACTCGGTGATCGCGGGGCAGCCCGCGCGCTGGCTGAACTGGATCGACATCCTGATCAAGGGTCAGGAGGACGACGCCGCGCGGCGCAGCCAGCTGCCCGGCTATCTCGCCGACCATCCCGGCCTGGAGCACTACGCGGGCGTGGTGCGCGGCGGCACCTTCGTCGTCGTCTACGACGGCGCGAACGTCGTCGTCGCGGACTTCATGCTGCCCTACCGCTGCTGCGAGCCGAAGGCCGCGCCGCCCAAGCCGCCGGTGCTCGTGCCGCTGCCGCGCCCGCCCGTGATCTACCAGCCGATCCGCTGGGTGACGCTGCCCGACAAGTTCCAGTTCACCAAGCTCAGCGACACCGTGATCAACCAGGTGAAGGGCGATGTGGCGAACCAGGTGAGCTACCTGAGCGGATTCAAGGACACGCTCAGCATGTTCGTCGGTGCGAAGGCGAGCGGCCCGGTCTCGCTGCCTGCCCTGACGGGCGGCTCCGCGACGGCCGCCGATCCCCTGCCCGCCGACCCGGCGCTGAAGTTCAAGATCGTCGACATCGCGCAGAAGCAGCAGCTGCTCGATCAGATTCGCGTGCAGAAGCTCGACCCGACGCTGGACCCGGCGGCCCAGAAGGAGCTCGACGTGCAGCAGGCCGCGACCGAGAACGACCTGGCTGCGAGCATCGTCGACGTCACGGCGCACGTCGCCAACACCGGCATCGCCGTCACGCCCGGCACCGACGGCGCCTTGGCGATCCAGGCGGCGTCGAGCGCGTTCAACAACATCAGTAACCTCGACGCGCTCAACCACGTCGAGACCAGCGTGATGAATCTGGTCAACACCCAGGCCGCGGGCAGCAACGTGGGGCAGGCGCTCAACACGATGATCGGGCTGAGGATACGGTGACGGCATCCGCGGTTCATCGCGTGCGCAGGCAGACCTGGCGCGTTCGCGTCGGCTCGGCGCCGGCCGCCTTCGCCGCGCGCGCGCGGCTGAGCGCCGAGGCCGAGGACCTGCTGCCCGCGTTCGGACGCGCGTTCGACGCCTGGGCGCCGGGAGAGGCGGTGCTGCGCATCCCGCGCCTCGAGCTGTCGCTGAAAGTGCGCTCGCTCGACGAGATCGCCGCGAAGCTCGACGAGGCGCTTCGGCGTGCGGCACCCGTGCCCGCGGCGCACGCGGAGGGTCCGCGCCCCGCCGCGGCGGATGCGTTGCGCGTTCTGCTCCATTACCTCGGGACCGGGCAGCTCGAATGGCACGCCGCGCACGTGGAGCCCGCGGCCGCGGCCGCGGCGCTGCGCGACACGCTGCTCGATGCGCTTCCCGCGGCGGTGCGCGCGGCGCCTTCGGGCGCGATCGCGTTCGAGGCC
>DATDMW010000336.1:0-2351 GCA_036518595.1 Burkholderiales bacterium | reverse complement strand
CTGAAGAATCGCCTGCTGCGCCAGGTGGGCGAGGCCATCGCCGACTACGAGATGATCGCGCAAGGCGACCGGGTCATGGTCTGCCTTTCCGGCGGCAAGGACAGCTACGGTATGCTCGACGTGCTTCTCGAGCTGCGCGCGCGCGCGCCGGTCGGGTTCGAGCTGATCGCGGTCAACCTCGACCAGCGCCACCCGGGATATCCCGAGGACGTCCTGCCGAAATACCTCGAGTCGCGCGGCGTGCCTTACCGCATCGAGGTGCAGGACACCTACTCGATCGTGAAGCGCGTCGTCCCCGAGGGCGACACGATGTGCGGGCTGTGCTCGCGGCTGCGCCGCGGCGTGCTCTACCGCGTCGCGCGCGAGGTCGGGGCGACCAAGATCGCGCTCGGGCATCACCGCGACGACATCCTCGAGACGTTCTTCCTCAACCTGTTCTTCGGGGGGACGATGAAGGCGATGTCACCGAAGCTCAGGAGCGACGACGGCGCGCACGTCGTGATCCGCCCCCTCGCTTACGTGCGCGAGACGGACCTCGAGGCGTGGGCGAAGCTGCGCGAGTTCCCGATCATCCCCTGCGACCTGTGCGGCTCGCAGGAGACGCTGCAGCGCAAGCAGGTGAAGCAGATGCTGCGCGAATGGGAGAAGCGCCACCCGGGACGCATCGAGTCGATGTTCCGCGCGCTCTCGGACGTGATTCCTTCTCACCTGATGGACCGCAAGCTCTTTGATTTCTCCTCGATCGCGCCGAAAGGAGCCGCAGAATGACGTTTCTTGGACCGACCGCGCGGTGGGCTGTTCTCGCCGCGCTCGCGCTGACGCTTCCCGCCTGGGCGCAGGATTATCCGACCCGCGCCATCAAGATCGTGGTCACTTTCACGCCGGGCGGCGCCTCGGATCTCGCCGCACGCGTCGTCGGGCTGAAGCTGTCGGACGCGCTGGGGCAGCCGGTCGTGGTCGAGAACCGCCTCGGAGCCAACGGCACGATCGGCACGCAGATGGTCGCGCAGTCGGAGCCCGACGGCTACACGCTGGTGATCGGCACCAACCCGAACATCACGATCAACCCCCACATGCGCAAGCTCGCATTCGATCCGATGAAGGACCTCGTGCCGGTGTCGATGCTCACCGAGACGTCGATGATCCTTTTCGTGAACCCGAGCGTCGTGCCGGTCAAGGACGTGAAGGAGTTCGTCGCGTACGCCAAGGCGCATCCCGGCAAGGTGTACTACGCCTCGGCCGGCAGCGGGTCGCTCGCGCACCTCGCCGGGGAGCTTTTCAAGCTCGCCGCGGGCATCTCGCTCGTCCACGTGCCGTACAAGGGCGGGACCCTCGGCGTGAACGACGTGCTCGCCGGCGCGGTCGGCTCGATGTTCGCGTCGGTGCCCGCGGTCGCGCCGCAGATCCACTCCGGAAAGGTGCGCGGGATGGCGGTGACTGGGCCGAAGCGCTCGGTGTTCGCGCCCGAGATCCCGACCATGGTCGAGTCCGGCTATCCCGACGTCGAGGCGCTGCTGTGGAACGGCCTGTTCGCGCCGGCCGGGACGCCCGAGCCCGTGCTGCGCAAGCTGCGCGAGGAGACCGCCAAGATCCTCGCCCGTAAGGACGTCCAGGAGCTCTTCGTCAAGCAGGGCGCCGAAGCGTTTCCGATGAGCGAGAAGGAGTTCCGGGCGTTCGTGCAGCGCGAGTACGAGCGCTGGGGACGCGTCATCAAAGAGGCGCACATCAAGGTGGAGTGAGATGAGCGCTCGCCGCAAGGTCGCCATCGCCGTCACGGCGCTCGCCGCGCTGCTCGGCATCGCCGCGGGCTGCGCGCCCTCGCGCGACTGGCGCACCGCGAGCCAGGAGCCGGTCGGTCTCGCGCCGGATCCGGAGACGACCGCGGATGCGGTCATCCAGGTCTACGCCGCGCGCACCGTCGGCTGGAAGAGCGCGTTCGGCGTGCACACCTGGATCGCGGTCAAGCCGGGCGGCGTGCACAAGCCTTATACGGTGTACGAGGTCATCGGCTGGCGGCTGCGCTGGAGCGACTCCGCGCTCGCGATGCGCCAGCGCGCGCCCGATGCGCGCTGGTTCGGCGCCGAGCCCGAGCTGATCGCCGAGCGGCGCGGGCCGGGCGTGGACGCGCTCATCGCGCGCATCGACGCCGCGGCCCGCGCATATCCCTGGGCCGACGAGTACACGCTGTGGCCGGGGCCGAACTCGAACACCTTCACCGCGTGGGTGCTGCGCGCGGTGCCCGAGCTCGGCGTCGATCTGCCGCCGACCGCGATCGGCAAGGACTACATGGGCTCGCGGCTCGTCGGGTCCGCGCCGAGCGGCCGCGGCGTGCAGCTCTCGCTCTTCGGTCT
>DATDMW010000335.1:0-8463 GCA_036518595.1 Burkholderiales bacterium | reverse complement strand
CCCGAATGGCCGCGCTGGAGAGAGCCGCGCCATCGGCGCGGACTGCGGCGCTCGAGAGCGCCGCACGGGCCGGCCCGATCGCCACTGAAGACAGGGCAGCTCCGCGGGCGTTGACCGGCACGCCGGACCACGCCACGCTCGAGCCGCCACCACCGAACTCGGCCTCGTACAGCCTGCGCGTCTTGTCCGCGAGCGCGTTCCGCTTGTCGTGGTCGGCGTCCGTCAATTCCCCGATGTGCGGTTGATGATGCAGATACTTCCCGAACACCGCCTCGCAGTCCTCGTGGTACTTGATCGTCTGCAAGATGTGGGTATGCCAGAACTCGTCCACGTCCTTGCTCAGCATGATGTCCTCGGCATCTTCAGGGTGCTTGGCCAGCATCGACAGATACGTCTTGTACGCCCCCTCGATGCTGTCCGCGTACTCCCGGCTCCAGCCTTCTCCGAGCTTGGGGTCCATGATCCGAACCTTGACGCTCTCGAGATCCAGAGATTGGATCGCGGCGAGCATGACTTCGACGGGCTTTCCTGTGTGCAACATAGTCCTCTCCTGACTCGGTGAGAAAAAAAGTAGTGCTAAGAAGTCCTTCAACTGCCTGAAGCGAAAAATAGATTTCGGGTTACGGCCACCTCCTGTCGTAGGCTGATCGGGTAAGCGCTTGCTTCAAAGGCCGCGCCATGGGGGCTCTTAGGGGAGGGGCCCGGCGGCCCCGTCCCAGGGAATGCCACCGATGCGCTAACGCCGGCCCTTCGGCGAATCTACCGAGCGTCAGGAAACAGAGGTGTAGGTTTTTGTGGACAGTTGATGTAGGGCAAATCCTGGATTAATGTAGGGCCCCGCGAAGCTAAGAGGAGCGCCTCGCGGGCCAACGCTGCCGAAGGCCCTCGCCCGGGACTCCGAACAACATAAGAAAGACGAGGGATTCGCGATGACGCAGGCCACTTTCCACTGCGATTGCGGCGCCGACCCGAGCATCCGGTCGATCCGCCTGAGCGTGGTGAACCTCAACCCTCCCTACGGCGCCGCGCAGGTGCGCGCGGCGTCGCAGTCACCCTGGATCCGGCTCGAGCGGATCGCCAAGCCGGTCGACGTGGCGGCGCCGACGCCTTACGTCGAGGTCGAGCTGCTCGATCAGACGCGCTCGTGCACGCTCGCGTGCATCGGCTGGACGGGGTCGGACGGCACGCTGCATCCGTGCCCCGAGATCAGGGAAATGACGCTGAAGCAGGGCGACACGAATTTCCGGCCGCAGCCGGCCACGCCGCGTCCGCCGCGGCAGGCCTAGCCGACGGCCGCGATCTTGGAGAGCAGGTCCTTCTCTTTGACGGGCTTGATCACGTAGGCCTTCGCGCCCTGGCGCAGGCCCCAGAGCTCGTCGGTCGCCTGGTTCTTGCTCGTGCAGAGGATGATCGGGATGTGCTTGGTCTGCTCGTCCTTGACCAGCGCGCGCGTCGCCTGGTAGCCGTCCATGTCGGGCATGACGACGTCCATCAGGATGAGATCGGGCTGCCCGGTGCGCGCCTTCTCGATGGCCTCGGCGCCGCTCTGAGCCGTCGTGCACTGATACCCGTGCCGCCCGAGCATCTCGGACAGGAACGCGCGGTTGGTCGCCGAGTCGTCGACGACGAGGATTTTTCTCACGGGCATGACGTCGCTCCTGCCAGGGGAGGCGCGATGAGGTCGGGGCCGATCTGTCCGACCGCGGTCACGCCGGAGAGCTGCATCGCGCGCACCAGCTCGTCGCGCAGGATCTCGATCGCGCGCCGCGCGCCAGCCTCGCCCGCGGCGCACACGCCCATCAGCGTCGCGCGGCCGAGCATGACGGCGTCGGCGCCGAGCGCGAGCGCCTTCACCACGTCGACGCCGCGCCGCACGCCGCCGTCGACCATGACGCTCGCCTTGCGGTTCACCGCGCGCACCACGTGCGGCAATGCATCGAGCGCGGCCGAGGCGCCGTCGAGCTGGCGCCCGCCATGGTTCGAGACCACGATCGCGTCGACGCCGAGCGCGGCGAGCTTCTCGGCGTCGTCGCCGCGCAGCACGCCTTTCACGAGCAGCTTGCCGGCCCAGCGGTCACGGATCTCCTTCATCCGGTCCCAGTCGAACGCCGGGTCCCAGAAGCGTCCGATCGAGGAGGCGATCTCGGCCGAGCTCCTCGCCTCCGGCGTGAAGCCGGCGACGTTCTCGAGCACCGGCATCCCGTGGCGCAGCACCGAGAGCACCCAGCCCGGGTGCGTCGCGAAGTCGAGCACGTTGCGCGGCGTGAACCGGAACGGCACGGCGAAGTCGTTGCGGAAGTCGCGCTCGCGCTTGCCGCCCACCGGCACGTCGACCGTGATCATGAGCGCCTCGTAGCCGAAGCGGCGCGCGCGCTCGATCAGCTCCATGGTGATCTCGCGCGTCTTGAACACGTAGGCCTGGAACCAGAGGCGCCCCGGAGCCTCGCGCGCGATGCGCTCGATCGACGCGGTGGCCATGGTCGAGAGCGTATAGGGGATGCCGGCCGCGGCAGCGGCGCGCGCGATGCCGACGTCGCCGAGCGGCCAGCCGAAGCCGGGAGCCCCCGTGGGGCCGATCGCAATCGGCAGCGCGGAGCGGCCGCCGAGGATGGCGGTGGAGGTGTCGGCGCGGGTCACGTCGACGAGCGTCCTCGGGGCGAGGCGCACGCGCTCGAACGCGGCGCGGTTCGCGCGCAGGGTGGCTTCGTCCTCGGCGCCGCCGTCGTAGAAGTCGAACACCGCTCGCGGCAGCCGGTTGCGGGCGATGCGCCTCAAGTCTTCGATCGACCAGGCGCGCATGACGGCGGCGGCGGCGCGCCGCGACGTCGCGCACGAGGACGCCGCGGAGCCCGCGGGGTCGCCCGCCGCGTTCCGCAGTTCGCTCACGCTCATCGTTCTGGAATCTCCCTGCGGCCTTGACGGCCGGATCAACCCGGCATTCTACCGCGACCGGGCCCGGCGCACGGGGAGGCGCGCGCCGACGGCGGCGTCAGCGATGCCCGCGCCGCGCCATCGCATGCTCGTCGAGCAGGGGCGTCCCGGGCTGGAGGCTATCGACCTGCCGTGCCTGCACCAGGCTCGCGTCGCTCCACGGGCTCTTGCCCGCGGCGGCGCCGATCACGAAGCGCAGCGTCGCGAGCTCGCGCGCCCGCGACTCGGTCTCGGCCCGCACCTGAACCGGCTCGCGCGACAGGCTGTATTCCCACTCCGGCGCGTCGAACCGGACCGGGGTCAGCAGGTAGGTCCGCATGGCGCCGAGCGCCGCGCCGGCGGCGCCGACCGGCCGCTCAGTCCCAGCGGGCGCGGCGCGAGCGCGGCGGATTGCACTCCACGAGCCGGCGCACGCTCGCGACTTCGTTCCTCGCGGCGTTCGCTTTCTGCATGGTTTCCCGGGTCGGAACGCCGTCGGGACGCAGGAGGTAATCCCGGGACACCTGCTCCTGTGCGGTCCGATACCGCTCCATGGCCGCGTTCCAGCGCGCGTGCAACAGGGTCTCTCGCTTGTCCATAGGACCTCCTCTTTCTAAGTCTCGACTCTCGGATGGGGACGCATGACGGCGTCATCACGCCCCGCGGATAGACTTGGAGGCGGCTCTCGCGGGCGGGTTCCGCCGCGCGGCCAACAAAAAAACTTCTGCGTCGAAAGGAGAAGTCGCGCCGCAGCGCGACAAAAGACGCTTGCGCGTCCCCGTTACTGCTTCGGGCGTACGCCGGCGGCGAGCTGCCGGTTCGCCGGCAGATTGCGCAGCTCGATCTTGCGTCGCTCATAGCACGCGGCGCAAATCCATCGGATCGGCCCGATCTTGCGGAACTCCGCCGTGGTCCAGTGGCTGCCCGTGGTGCAAAAGCGAGTTTTCGATTCTCCGGCCATGTCGTCTCAGAAGACCAAAAAAGGGCACCCCCTCGCGGGGACCCGACACCTGGAATACCGCGTTGCCGCGGCGCTGAAGAGTCGTAAGTGTGCGGTGTCCCGGGCCGAATGGCAAGGGGCCGAAGGAACCCGGTCGATAAGTCTCTGCGGCAGTGCGGGAAACCGGCCCGGCGACTCAGCCGAAGGCGATCATGCCGCCCGCGACCGCCGCGGCCAGGGCCACCGTAAACAGCAGGCGCTGTCCCGGGTCCCGGAGGAGCCGGCGGGCGAGCCCCACGGGACGCGGCGCCCGCCGCAGGCGGGCGGCGTCGCGCCGCCCGGGGGTGACGAGCCGGTCGAGGGCGGCGGTGCAGTCGAAGCGCGCCGACAGCGGCAGCCGCGTGTCCGAGCCGATCGCCCCCGCCGCGGGCGCGACCACTCGCGTCGGCTCGGCGTCGAGCTTGATCGTCTTGGTGGCGCTGCGCTCGCCCTCCGGCTCGGGCTCGCGCCCGCGCAGCTCCGCGAGGCAGGCGCGCAGGTCGGCCGCCATCTCGTAGGCGTCCTGGTAGCGCACGTCGGGCTCCTTCTTGAGCGCGCGCGCGACGACGAAGTCGAGCATGGCCGGCACCTCGGGATTGAGCCGGCTCGGCGCGACGGGCTGGAATGCCTGCACGTTGTGCAGGATCTGCGGCGTGTCGTTGCCCGCGAACAGCGAGGTACGCGTCAGCATCTCGTACAGCACGGTGCCGAGCGAGAAGATGTCGGAGCGGTGGTCGACCGGCTCGCCCGCGACCTGCTCGGGCGACATGTAGCGCGGCGTGCCGAGCACGACGCCGGTCGAGGTCTTCAGGTCGGAGGCGCGCATGCGCGCGATGCCGAAGTCCATGATCTTCACCTTGCCGCGCTTCATCAGCATGATGTTGCTCGGCTTGATGTCGCGGTGGACGACGCCGTGCTCGTGCGCGTAGCCGAGGCCCTCGGCGACCTGCTGCGCGATGTCGATCGCCTCGGCGAGCGGGACCTGGCCCTCCTGCATGCGCGCGCGCAGCTCGGTGCCCTCGAGCAGCTCCATCGCCATCCACGCGAGCTCGCCCTCCTCGCCGTAGTCGTGGATGGTGATGATGTTCGGATGGTTGAGCTTGCCGGCCGCCTTCGCCTCGAGGAAGAAGCGCGCCTGGTACTCCGAGCGCCCGGAGGCGTCCTCGCCCATGCCGATGGTCTTGAGCGCGACGGTGCGGTCGAGCACCGGGTCCTTCGCCTTGTACACGACGCCCATCGCGCCGCGTCCGAGCTCGGCCGCGATCTTGTAGCGGCCGATGCGCGCTTGCTTCCGGGTCGCCATGCGCTAGAACTTCGCTTTCTGCACCAGGCCGCGCAGGAAGGCCTGGCTGTCGCGAGTCGACTGGCGCACTTTCGCGATGGTGTCGTCGAGGAAGCGCGGCTGGCGCGGATCCGACGACGCGCGCATGCCGATGCCGGCGCCGACGAACAGCACCACGCTCGCCGCGGCGAGCGCGTTCAATCGCCGCCGCCGGCGCCCGGGCGCGGCCGCGTCCGGCGTATACAGCTCGTGCGTGCGCAGGCCCGCGTCGGTGAACGTGCCGGCGGGCACGAGCGACGCCTCGGCGCCGGGCGATTCGTCGGCGATCGCGTCCCGGAACGCGCGCGAGGCGAGCACGCGCCCCGGCGACGAGAACTCAGCCGCGCTCGCGGCGACCGCGATGCCGTCGCCGGTCATGCCGTCGCGCTTCTTCGCGCCCGAGAGCGCGACCGCGCCGTGATTGATGCCGACCGCGAGCGGCAGGCCGGCGGCGGACGCTGCGAGCGCGCGCTCGGCCGTCGCGAGCGCCGCGCGCGGCGCGCCCAGCACGACCAGCGCGATGCCGTCCGAGGCGTCGAGGACCACGCGGTCCGCCGGCGCGATGCCCGCGGCGGCGACCGCGACCACGGCCTCGAGCTGCGCGCGCAGGCGCGTCTGCTCCTGGACCGGGCGGCGCGCGAACTCGTGGATCTTGAGGAAGACGACGCTCGCGAGAAACGTCGCGGGTTCGTTCTTATTGGGCATGGGCGGCAGCATGACGGGTTTCCCGAATTTTGGGAAGCAAGCACCGCGACCGCCTCGCGCCGCCTGCGGTATATTGCCCGCTCGTCCCCCATGTCCGACCCGAAGCCTTCCTTCCATCCGTCGCCCGGCAAACCCAAGCTGCGCCTGCCCGCGCTCGCGTGCGACGCGCACGTGCACGTGTTCGGACCGAGCCGCGTGTTCCCGTTCGCGCCCGAGCGGCCGTTCACGCCGGCCGACGCGCCGAAGGAGAAGCTCTTCGCCATGCACGCGAGGATGGGCATCGAGCGCTGCGTGATCGTGCAATCGACCTGCCACGGCTACGACAACCGCGTGGTCGCCGACGCGATCGCCGCGAAGCGCGGCGCGTACTGCGGCGTCGCGCTCGTGCCGCCGACGATCGCCGACGCCGATCTGCGGCGGCTCGACGCGCTCGGCTTTCGCGGCGTGCGCTTCAACTTCGTCACGCACCTGGGCGTCGGCACGGCGCCCGCCGAGGCGATCGCGCTCTCGGCGCGGCTCGCGCCGCTCGGCTGGCACCTGCAGGTGCATTTCGCGCCCGAGCTGATCGACGAGCTCGCGCCCTTCCTGCTGCGCTCGGCGGTGCCGGTCGTGATCGACCACATGGGGCGCGTCGACGCCTCGCTCGGCGTCTCGCAGCCCGCGTTCCGCAAGCTCATGCAGCTGATGCGGGATCCGCGCTTCCGCGTCAAGGTGAGCGGCAGCGAGCGCCTGTCGCGTGAAGGACCGCCGTGGAAGGACGCGCGCCCGTTCGCGCGCGCCCTCGTCTCCGAGTTCGGCGACCGCGCGTTCTGGGGCACCGACTGGCCGCACCCGAACCTCGCGTTCGTGCCCGACGACGGCGCGCTCGTCGATCTGCTCGCCGAGATCGCGCCGACCCAGGCCGAGCGCCAGGCGCTGCTCGTCGACAATCCCGAGCGCTTCTACGGCTTTCCCGTGAAGCTGAAGGAAGCGGCGTGAGCGGACGACTTCAGGGCAGGGTCGCGATCGTCTCGGGCGCGGGCAGCGTCGGCCCAGGCTGGGGCAACGGCCGCGCCATCGCGGTACGCTTCGCGGAGGAAGGCGCCAAGGTGTTCGCGGTGGATCGCGAGCCCGAGCGCCTGGCCGAGACGATCGAGCGCGTGCGCCAGGCCGGCGGAGAGATCTGCACGCACCACTGCGACGTCACGCGGAGCGCCGAAGTCGCCGCGATGATCGACGCCTGCGTCGAGGCCTGGGGCCGCGTCGATATCCTCGTCAACGGCGTCGGCGGCTCGGCCGCCGGCGGTCCGGTCGAGATGACCGAGGAAGTGTGGGACACGCAGGTCGACTACAACCTCAAGAGCGTCTTCCTCGGCTGCAAGCACGCGATCCCGGTCATGGAGCGCCAGGGCGGCGGCGCCATCGTCAACATCGCCTCGACCTCCGGCACGCGCTGGACCGGCTCGGCGCAGGTCGCCTACGCCGCGACCAAGGCCGGCGTCATCCAGCTCTCGCGCGTCGTCGCCGTGCAGTACGCGAAGAAGGGCATCCGCGTGAACACCGTGGTGCCGGGACAGCTGCACACGCCGATGGTGGAAGCGCGCCTGGCGAAGCAGCGCGCGGGCGGCGACGTGAAGGCCATCCTCGAGCAGCGCGCGAAGCGGATTCCGCTGGCGATCGAAGGCGACGGGCGCGACACGGCGAACGCGGCGCTCTATCTCGCGTCGGACGAGGCGCGGTTCGTGACCGGGACCGAGATCGTGGTGGACGGGGGGATGACGCTGCGCTGCGACTGAGCTGTCATCCTGAGCTTCGCGGCCTCAGAATGACATCTATTCCTTGAACCCGATCGCCTTGATGATCCCGCCCCAGCGCTTCTGCTCATCGCCGAGGAACCTGGCGTACTCCTGCGGCGTCGAGGGCGCGGCGACGCCGCTGACTTTCGCGAACTGCTCGAGCAGCTCGGGTGTTTTGAGCGCGGCGACCGACGCGTCGTGCACGCGCCTGAGCACCGGGGCCGGCGTCTTCGCCGGCGCGACCAGGCCGTACCAGTTGTCGCTGATCACGTTCGGGTAGCCCTCTTCCGCCGTGGTGCGCACGTCGGGAAGCGACGGCGCGCGCTTCGCGCTCGTCACGGCGAGCGCCTTCAGCTTCCCGGCCTTGATGTGCGGCAGGACGACGGGCACGTCGAAGAAGCCCATCTGCACCTGCCCGCCGAGCAGGTCGTTCACCGCGGGCGCGGCGCCTTTGTAGGGGACGTGGACGATGTCGATCTTCGCTTCCGACTTCAGCAGCTCGCCCGCGAGGTGCGTGATGCCGCCCGCGCCGGCGGAGCCGTAGTTGACCTTGCCGGGGTGGGTCCTCGCGTAGGCGAGGAGCTCGGCGAGCGTGTTCGCCGGCACCGAGGGATGGAGCACGATCACTTCCGGGACCTTGACGACGGTGGTAATGAGCGCGAGATCCCTGTTCGGATCGTAGGGCATGCTCGAGAGCGAGAACGGCGCCATCGCGACCGAGCCCTGGTTGTTGAAGCCGAGCGTGTAGCCGTCGGGCGCGGCTTTCGCGACCG
>DATDMW010000334.1:0-10631 GCA_036518595.1 Burkholderiales bacterium | reverse complement strand
AGGCGCGGCTCGCGCGCGAGCGCCAGCAGCTCGCGGAGTCCAAGCGCATGCTGGGGACGGACGCGCCGACGCGGCTCGACGCCCTGATCGCCGAGCGCGAGGCCGCGCTCGCGCCCGGATCGCGCGAGCTGATCGAGTCGTGGCCGGAAACGGTCCGCTCGTACTCGGGCGAGGAGCAGGTCGTGCGCGTGCGCGAGCGCGAGATCCGCACCCGGCTCGCGCACGAGTCGCTCTCGGGCTCGAGCATCCCGAAGGTCGCGCTGCCGAAATTCGAGGACCACGGCGAGCTGCTCGCCTGGCGCATGCGCGAGAACCTGCCGGGCATGTTCCCGTTCACCGGCGGCGTGTTCCACTTCAAGCGCGAGAACGAAGACCCGACGCGCATGTTCGCGGGCGAGGGCGACGCGTTCCGCACCAACCGGCGCTTTCACCTGCTGTCGAAGGACCTGCCGGCCAAGCGCCTGTCCACGGCCTTCGATTCGGTGACGCTCTACGGCTACGATCCCGATCTCCGTCCGGACATCTACGGCAAAGTCGGCAACTCGGGCGTGTCGATCGCGACGCTGGACGACATGAAGGCGCTGTACGCGGGCTTCGACCTGTGCGACCCGGCGACCTCGGTGTCGATGACGATCAACGGACCGGCGCCGACGCTGCTCGCGATGTTCTTCAACACCGCGATCTCGCAGCAGCTCGAAAAGCTCGGACGCGAGCCCACCGACGCGGAGTTTCAGGAGATCAAGGCGAGAACCGTCTCGACCGTGCGCGGCACGGTGCAGGCCGACATCCTGAAGGAGGACCAGGGCCAGAACACGTGCATCTTCTCGACCGAGTTCAGCCTCAAGGTGATGGGCGTCATCCAGGAGTGGTTCGTCGCGCACGACGTGCGCAATTTCTATTCGGCGTCGATCTCGGGCTACCACATCGCCGAGGCCGGCGCGAACCCGATCTCGCAGCTCGCCTTCACGCTCGCGAACGGCTTCACCTTCGTCGAGGCCTATCTCGCGCGCGGCATGAAGATCGACGACTTCGCGCCGAACCTCTCGTTCTTCTTCAGCTACGGCATGGATCCGGAGTACGCCGTGCTCGGGCGCGTCGCGCGCCGCATCTGGGCGGTGGCGATGCGCGACAAGTACGGCGGCAACGAGCGCAGCCAGAAGCTCAAATTCCACTCGCAGACCTCGGGGCGCTCGCTGCACGCGCAGGAGATCGCGTTCAACGACATCCGCACCACGCTGCAGGCGCTGATCTCGACCTACGACAACACCAACTCGCTGCACACCAACGCCTACGACGAGGCGATCACCACGCCCACCGAGGACTCGGTGCGCCGCGCGATGGCGATCCAGCTCGTCATCAACAAGGAATGGGGCCTCGCGAAGAACGAGAACCCGAACCAGGGGAGCTTCGTCATCGACGCGCTCACCGACCTGGTCGAGGAGGCGGTGCTGCGCGAGTTCGAGGCGATCTCGGAGCGCGGCGGCGTGCTCGGCGCGATGGAGACCGGCTACCAGCGCGGCAAGATCCAGGAGGAGTCGCTGCTCTACGAGCACCGCAAGCACGACGGCTCGTATCCGATCGTCGGCGTCAATACTTTCCGAAAACCCGGCGAGAACGCGGTCCCGCAGCGCCTCGAGCTGATCCGGTCCACGGAAGAAGAGAAGCAGTCGCAGCTCCAGCGCCTCGCCGACTTCCACGAGCGGCACGCGAAGGAAGCCGGGCCCATACTCGAGCGCCTGCGCCAGGCGGTGATCCGCGACGAGAACGTCTTCGCCGTGCTCATGGACGCCGTGCGCTGCTGCTCGCTCGGACAGATCACGCACGCGCTGTTCGAGGTCGGAGGCCAGTACCGGCGGAACATGTAGCGGCGTAACATGGCGCCGTGCGCCTCCGCTCCAGCCGCTTCCTGCTCGCGCTGCTGATGCCCGTGATGCCCGTGCACGGGTATCTCGCGGGCAACAATTACTACACGCTCGTCGTCGGCTTCGTCGTCATCGCGCTGCTCGATTTCGCCTTCGGCGAGGACCGGCGCAACGCCGCGCCCGAAGAGGCCGGGACGCTGCAGGAGTCGCGCCTGCATTCCGCGATCCTCTACCTTTGCGCCGCCGCCGATGTCGCGCTGATCGCCTGGGGCGCGTCGGTGGTCGGTACGCTGCCTTCGCTCCAGGCGCTCGGCCTGATGCTCTCGGTGGGCTTCGTCACCGGCGCGCAGGGGATCACGGTCGCGCACGAGCTCGGCCATAGCCGCTACGACGCCGAGCGCGTGCTCGCCCGCGTGCTGCTCACCGCGGTCGCGTACGGCCACTTCCACGTCGAGCACAACCGCGGGCACCACGTGCGCGTGGCGACGCCCGAGGACCCGGCGTCGGCGCGCGCCGGCGAGAGCTTCTACGCGTTTTACCCGCGCGCCGTCGCGCGCGGCTGGCTGCACGCGTGGTGGCTCGAGCGCGAGCGGCTCGAGCGCCGCGGCCTGCCATTCTGGCATTGGCGCAACCAGATGCTGTGGTTCACCGCCGTGCCGCCGATTGCGATGCTCGCGCTCGGCCTCGCCTGGGGGCCGCGGGCGGCGCTGTTCTTCGCGGTGCAGGCGTGGATGGCGTTCACCCTGCTCGAGGCCGTCAACTACATGCAGCACTACGGGCTGTCGCGCGCGCCGCTGCCCACGGGAGCCTACGAGAAGGTGAAGCGGGCGCACGCCTGGAACGCGTCCGAGGCGGTGAGCGCCGTGTTCCTCATCCACCTCGCGCGCCATTCCGACCACCACGAGAATCCGTGGCGCCGCTACCCGGCGCTCCAGCATCACGAGGACAGTCCGCAGCTGCCGACGGGCTATCCCGGCATGCTGCTCCTCGCGCTCGTGCCGCCGCTCTGGTTCTCGGTGATGAACCCGCGGGTGCCGCGGGTACCGGCGGCGTTTCCGACCGCAACCGACCTGACCCGCGATTTGCCATAATCCGCCCTCGGAGAGGAGAAGCCGATGGCGGAGCCAGCGCTCGACACGTTCCCGCGTCTGCTGCTGCACCACGCGGCGGTCCGGCCGGCCCGGCCCGCGATCCGCGAGAAGGATCTCGGCATCTGGCAGACGTGGACCTGGGCGCAGTCGCTCGAGCACGTGCGCGCGATCGCGTGCGGGCTCGCGGCGCAGGGGTTCCGCCGCGGCGACCATCTCGCCGTGATCGGCGCGAACCGCCCGCGCCTCTACTGGTCGATGATGGCCGCGCAGGCGCTGGGCGGCGTGCCGGTGCCGCTGTACGAGGACGCGATCGCCTCCGAGACGCAGTTCGTGATCGACGACGCCGGCGTGCGCTTCGCCGTGGCCGAGGACCAGGAGCAGGTCGACAAGCTGCTCGAGGTGCTCGGGGAGTGCCCGCGCCTCGAGCGCATCTACTACGACGACCCGCGCGGCCTGCGCCACTATGAGCAGCCGCAGCTCGCGAGCCTCGAGCGGCTGGAGGCGCTCGGGCGCGAAGCCGAGGGCCGTGATCCCGGGCTGTTCGAGCGCGAGGTTGCGAAAGGACGCGCCGAGGACGTGGCCACGATCCTGTATACGTCGGGCACGACGGGACACCCCAAGGGCGTCATTCTCACGCACGCCGCGATGATCGCGACCGGCCGCGCCTACACCGAGTTCGAGAAGCTCACGGCCGACGAGGAGATGCTCGCCTACCTCCCGCTCGCCTGGGTCGGCCAGAACCTCTTCTCGTACAGCCAGTCGACGGTCGCCGGGTTCTGCGTCTCGTGCCCGGAGTCGGCCGAGACCGTGATGACCGACCTGCGCGAGATCGGGCCGACCTACTACTTCGCCCCGCCGCGCGTGCTCGAGGCGCTGCTCACGCAGGTGACGATCCGCATGGAGGACGCGAGCCGGCCGAAGCGCGCGCTCTATCGCTATTTCATGGACGTGGCGCGGCGCGTCGGCGGCCGCATCACCGACGGCCGCAACGTCGACGGCGGCGTCGGCTTCGGCGACCGTCTGCTCTACGCGCTCGGCGACCTGCTCGTCTACGGGCCGCTGCGGAACGTGCTCGGCATGAGCCGGGTGCGCGTCGCCTACACCGCCGGCGAGGCGATCGGGCCCGACCTGTTCGTCTTCTACCGCTCGATCGGCATCAACCTGAAGCAGCTCTACGGGCAGACCGAGACCACGGTGTACGTCTGCGTGCAGCCCGACGGCGCGGTCAAGCCCGACACCGTCGGCCCGCCGCTGCCGGGGGTCGAGCTGCGCGTCGCCGAATCGGGCGAGGTGCTGGTGCGCTCGCCCGGCCTGTTCCGCGAGTATCACCGCGATCCCGGCGCGACCGCGGAGGCGAAGGACGCGCAGGGCTTCTTCCATACCGGCGACGCCGGCTTCCTCGACGCCGACGGCCACCTCAAGATCATCGACCGCGCGAAGGACGTCGGGCGGCTCGCCGACGGCACGCTGTTCGCGCCGAAGTACATCGAGAACAAGCTCAAGTTCTTTCCCTACATCAAGGAGGCGGTGTGCTTCGGGCACGAGCGCGAGATGGCCTGCGCGTTCGTGAACATCGACATGGAGGCGATCGGCAACTGGGCCGAGAAGCGCAACCTCCCGTACTCGGGCTACGTCGATCTCGCGTCGCAGCCGGCGGTGATCGAGCTGATCCGCGACTGCATCGAGCGCGTGAACCGCGATCTCGCCGCCGACGCGAAGCTCGCCAACTCGCAGATCCGCCGCTTCATCGTGCTGCACAAGGAGCTCGACGCCGACGACGGCGAGCTCACGCGCACGCGCAAGGTGCGCCGGCGCCACATCGCCGAGAAGTACGCGACGCTGGTCGACGCGCTCTACTCCGGCGCCGACCACGTGTTCGTCGAGACGCAGATGCGCTTCGAGGACGGCCGCACCGGCACCGTGTCGGCCGACCTGCGGATCGCCGACGCGAAGCTCTACAGCGCCGCCGCCGCGAGGCCGGCGGCTTGAGCGCGACTGTCCTCGCTGTCGACGGCATCTCGCTCGCCTTCGGCGGCGTAAAGGCCTTGCAGGACGTCTCCTTCGACGTCCACCAGAGCGAGATCCGCGCCATCATCGGGCCGAACGGCGCCGGCAAGAGCTCGATGCTGAACGTGATCAACGGCGTCTACCGGCCGCAGGCCGGGACGATCAGCTACAAGGGCCGGACGCGGCGCCGCTTCGAGCCGCACGAGGCCGCGCGGCTCGGCATCGCGCGCACCTTCCAGAACATCGCGCTGTTCCGCGGCATGACGGTGCTCGACAACATCATGACCGGGCGCAACCTCAAGATGCGCTCGGGCGTGCTCGCGCAGGCGCTCTACTGGGGCCGGGCGCGGCGCGAGGAGCTCGAGCAGCGCGCGCAGGTCGAGCGAATCATCGACTTCCTCGAGATCCAGCACATCCGCCGCACGCCCGTCGGCCGGCTGCCGTACGGCCTGCAGAAGCGCGTCGAGCTCGGCCGCGCGCTCGCCGCCGAGCCCGAGCTGCTGCTCCTCGACGAGCCGATGGCCGGCATGAACGTCGAGGAGAAGCAGGACATGTGCCGCTTCATCCTCGACGTGAACGACCAGTTCGGGACGACCATCGTCCTGATCGAGCACGACATGAGCGTGGTGATGGACCTCTCGCACCGCGTGGTCGTGCTCGACTACGGCCGCAAGATCGCCGACGGCACGCCCGACGAGGTGAGGAGCAACAAGGACGTCATCGACGCCTATCTGGGAGTCGCTCACTGATGCAGTTCTTCCTCGAAGTCCTGATCGGCGGCCTGCTCGCGGGGGTGATGTACTCGCTGGTGGCGCTCGGCTTCGTGCTGATCTACAAGGCCTCGGGCGTGTTCAACTTCGCGCAGGGCTCGATGGTGTTCTTCGCGGCGCTGACGGTGGTCGGGTTCGCCGAGATGGGCGTGCCGTTCTGGGCCGCGGTCGCGCTCGCGCTCGCGGCGATGGCGGCGCTCGCGTTCTTCACCGAGCGGGTGGTGCTGCGCCCCCTGGTGAACCAGCCGCAGATCGCGCTCTTCATGGCAACGATCGGCCTGTCGTTCCTGGTCGAGGGCACGGCGCAGCTCGTGTGGGGCGCGCAGGTGCACGCGCTCGACCTGGGCGTCGCCGACGAGCCGATCGAGTGGATTCTCGACAAGGCCGGCATGAGCATCAGCAAGTTCGACCTGATGGCCTCGGGCATCGCCGCCGCGCTGGTCGCCGTGCTCGCCGTTTTCTTCAACAAGACACGCACGGGGCGCGCGCTGCGCGCGGTCGCCGACGACCACCAGGCCGCGCTCGCGGTCGGCGTCTCGCTCCAGCGCATCTGGGTGATCGTCTGGATGGTGGCGGGCTTCGTCGCGCTCGTCACGGGACTCCTCTGGGGCGCGCGCAACGGCGTGCAGTTCAGCCTGACCTTCCTCGCACTCAAGGCGCTGCCGGTGCTGATCCTGGGCGGCTTCGAGTCGATCGCCGGCGCGATCGTCGGCGGCCTGATCGTCGGCGCCTCGGAGAAGCTCGCCGAGGTCTATGTCGGCCCGTACGTCGGCGGCGGCATCGAGTCGTGGTTTCCGTACGTGCTGGCGCTGCTGTTTCTTCTCGTGCGGCCCGAAGGGCTGTTCGGCGAGAAGATCATCGACCGGGTCTAGCGCCGTGTTCTATCGCGAAGCCGGCCAGTTCAAGTCCACGTACGCGGCGGATCAGCAGCTGTTCCCGATACGCCAGGACCGGATCGCGATGGCGCTGCTGCTCGCGCTCGCCTTCGTCGGCGTGCCGCTCGCCTCGATCACGCCCGGGATCGAGGGCGTGATCGACTTCAACTACTGGTACAACGGCGTCATCATCCCGTTCCTGATCTTCTCGCTCGCGGCGCTCGGGCTGAACATCCTCACCGGCTATGCCGGGCAGCTCTCGCTCGGGACGGGCGCGTTCATGGCGGTCGGCGCGTTCGCCGCCTACAACCTGATGCTGCGCGTGCCGAGGATGCCGATCCTCGCGGCGTTCGTCCTCGCCGGCGTCATCGCGGCCGCGGTCGGCCTCGTGTTCGGGCTGCCGAGCCTGCGCATCAAGGGCTTCTACCTCGCGGTCGCGACGCTGGCCGCGCAGTTCTTCGTCGTGTGGGCGCTCACCAAGTTCGGCTGGTTCTCCAACGACTCGAGCTCGGGCGTGATCGCCGCGCAGAAGATCGTGATCGCGGGCTACGCCTTCGACACGCCGGTGAAGCGCTATCTCCTGGTGCTCGCGATCGTCGCGGTGATGGCGCTCGCGGCGAAGAACCTGGCGCGCAGCGCCATCGGCCGGGCCTGGATGGCGGTGCGCGACATGGATGTCGCGGCCGAGGTGATCGGCATTCCGATGATGAAGGCGAAGCTGCTCGCGTTCGCGATCAGCTCGTTCTACTGCGGCGTCGCAGGCGCGCTGTTCGCGTTCGCGTACCTCGGCAACGTCGAGCCGCAGGCGTTCGACCTCGACCTCTCGTTCCGCATCCTGTTCATGATCATCATCGGCGGCGTCGGCAGCGTGCTCGGCTCGTTCCTGGGCGCGGCGTTCATCGTGGTCCTGCCGATCCTGCTCGACATCGCGGCGACCGGGTTCGAGCGCGCGGCGGGCATCGCCGTGCCGGCCGGGCTCGTCTCGAACCTCACCTTGATCCTGTTCGGCGCGCTGATCGTGTTCTTCCTCGCGGTCGAGCCGCTCGGGCTGGCACGACTCTGGCAGGTGGCCAAGGAGAAGCTGCGTCTCTGGCCGTTTCCGCATTAGCAGTTGCGGAGGGACGGGCGCAGTCCTATAGTAGGCACGCGGTAGTCCCGGTGGTCCACAAAGAGCTGGCATTCCCAATCGAGGAGGCGGCGATGTTCAGGCACTTCGGAAGACCGGTCGCGGCGCTGCTGGGCGCTGCGATCCTGGCAGCGGCGCCGTGGGCGCGCGCCCAGAGCGAGCAATTCATCCCCATGAACGGCTACTGGGTCGGCCCGTACGCGGCCGGCGGCTCCGGCGTATTCGGGGGCTACATCGACTACATCAACATGGTGAACGCCAAGGGCGGCATCAACGGCGTCAAGCTCACCTACGAGAAGTGCGAGACCGAGTACAACAACGCGCGCGGCGTGGAGTGCTACGAGCGCTCGAAGAAGAAGGGCCCGACGGGCGCGTCGCTCGTGATGCCGCTCTCGACGGGCATCACCTACTCGCTGATCGACAAGGGCACGGAAGACCACGTTCCGATCGTGTCGATCGGCTACGGGCGCACCGACGCCGCCGACGGCCGCGTGTTCCCCTGGGTGTTCCCGCTGATCACGACGTACTGGAGCCAGGCGACCGCCATGCTGAAGTTCATCGGCATGAAGGAAGGCGGCGGCACCGAGAAGCTGAAGGGCAAGAAGATCGTGCTCGTGTACCACGACTCGGCCTACGGCAAGGAGCCGATCCCGGTGCTGGAGTCTCAGGCGAAGCGCTTCGGCTACGAGCTGCACACTATCGCGGTCGCGCACCCGGGCAACGAGCAGCAGGCGCAGTGGCTGCAGGTGCGCCAGATTCGTCCCGACTGGGTGATCCTGTGGGGCTGGGGCGTGATGAACCCGACGGCGCTCAAGGCCGCCGCGCGCATCGGCTTTCCCCGCAACAAGATCGTCGCGGTCTGGTGGAGCGGCGCCGAGGAGGACGCGATCCCCGCGGGCGACGCCGCCAAGGGCTACTACGCCGCCGCCTTCAACGTCTCGGGCAGCAACTACCCCGTGGTGAAGGAGATCGAGAAGACCGTCTACGCCAAGGGCAAGGGCGAGATGGAGGACCGATCGCGCATCGGCTCGATCTACTACAACCGCGGCGTCGTGTTCGGTATCGTCGCCACCGAGGCGATCCGCACCGCCCAGGCGAAGTACGGCAAGGGCAAGCCGATGACCGGCGACCAGATCCGCTGGGGCCTCGAGCACCTCAACATCGACGAGAAGCGCCTGAAGGAGCTGGGTGCGACCAACTTCATGCAGCCGCTCAAGGTTTCGTGCAGCGACCACGAGGGCGGCGGCGCCGTGCGCTTCCTCCAGTGGGACGGCAAGAAGTGGAACACCGTCACCGACTGGATCGCCGCCGACCGCGACGTCGTGCGGCCCATGATCGAGGAGTCCGCGGCGAAGTACGCCAAGGAGAAGGGCATCACCCCGCGCGACTGCTCGAAGGAAGGCTAGAGAAGGATCCAGGAGGAGGGGCAGGCGAAGGGTCGGGCGAAAGCCCGGCCCTTCTTTATTTCGGGACCGCATGTCGGCCGCAACGCAACCGCTGCTCGCGCTGAAGAACGTCGAGGTGATCTACGACCACGTGATCCTCGTGCTGAAGGGCGTCTCGTTCTCGGTGGAGGAAGGACAGGTGGTCGCGCTGCTCGGCGCGAACGGGGCGGGAAAGACCACGACGCTGAAGGCGGTCTCGAACCTGCTGCGCTCGGAACGCGGCGAGGTGACCAAGGGCTCGATCGAGCTGCGCGGCCGGCGCGTGGACGGCCTGGATCCCGCGGAGCTCGTGAAGATGGGGGTGGTGCAGGTGATGGAGGGCCGGCACTGCTTCGCGCACCTGACGGTCGAGGAGAACCTGCTGACCGGGGCGTATACGCGAGGCCTGGGCCGGGGCGCCCTGAAGGACGATCTGGAACGGGTGTACGCTTACTTCCCGAGGCTGAAAGCCCGGCGCTCGAGCCTCGCCGGCTATACCTCGGGCGGCGAGCAGCAGATGACCGCCGTCGGCCGGGCGCTGATGGCGCGCCCGGCGATGATCCTGCTCGACGAGCCCTCGATGGGGCTCGCGCCGCAGATCGTCGAGGAAATCTTCGGGATCGTGAAGAGTCTGAACGAGAAGGAGAAGGTGAGCTTCCTGCTCGCCGAGCAGAACACGATGGTCGCGCTGCGCTACGCCGATTACGGGTACATCCTGGAGAACGGGCGCCTCGTCATGAACGGGCCCGCGCAGGAGCTCGCCGCGAACGAGGACGTGAAGGAGTTCTACCTCGGGATCTCCTCGAGCGGTCGCAGGAGCTTCCGTGACGTCAAGCACTACCGCCGCCGGAAACGCTGGCTCGCTTGAGGTCCGCGATTGCATCCACCATAGGAGAAGGTGCATGAAACGATATTTCGCTGCGGTAGCCATGATGCTCGCGGTCTCGGCCTTCGCGGCCGGGCCGGACGAAATCGTCGACTCGCTGGTCTCGGTGAAGCTCGACGGCGGCGCCGAGCAGACGGGCGTGCTGACCATGATCAAGGGCGATCAGCCCCAGGCGCTCGTGCTGCTGATGCCAGGGGATCCGGGCGTGACACGCGCCGAGGTCGCCGACGGCAAGATCTCGAGCATCAGGATGCGCGGCCATCCGTTCTATCGGACTCGGCAACTGCTCGTACGGCCGGGCCTTGCTGCGGTGCTGGTCGACTGCCGCAGCGACTCGGGGGACACGTGCAAGGAGAACTATGTGCTGTCGAAGGCGCGCACCGACGATGTCGCCAAAATGCTGGCGGCCGTGAAGCAGCAGCTGCCGACGGTGAAAAGGGTCTGGGTCGCGGGGCACAGCTTCGGCGGGCACTCGGCCGCGTCGATGGCCCGCTACGGCGAGGGCGTCATCGACGGCGCCATTTCCGCGTCTCCGGTCCTTGCGAAGAACAGGACGTATACCGGGCTCATCGGCTGGGACTACTCGGCGG
>DATDMW010000333.1:0-9065 GCA_036518595.1 Burkholderiales bacterium | reverse complement strand
CTGCGGGCGTGACCAGCGGTCCGGCGCTGATTGCGTAGAGAAGCACTGGAACGCCGAGCTCCCCGGCAAGAGCCACTTCTCTCAAATACGTCTCCGCATCGCGATCGTAGAGAATGCCGCCGCCGCCGAGCAGCAGCAGGTCGAGGCGCTCGATCTCGGGCGTCACCTCGGCGCGCGAGAGCTTGCGCACCGGCACCGCGCGCTCGACCTTGTGGCGCTTCCGGGTGTCCTCGGCGTTGCGCGAGAACACCGTGATCTCGACGGGCAGGTCGCGGCGCAGCTGCGCGACGATCGATTGCAGGATCGCCTCGTCGCCCAGGTTCATCCCGCCGTAGGAGCCGCTGATCCCGACGCGGTACATGTCTTCGCTCAAGTCGATCCCTCGCTTCCGCAGTCCAAAAAGACTATCGCCCCCGCCAATGCTCCTTCGTCCGACCGCATGTCTTCTCGGAAATTCATCCGATCGGCTCGGCGCCGAACCGCCGTCCGCGGGGGCGTTCCAAAGGTTGTCGGAAGAGGCGAACATGGCAAAGCGGAAACAGACGAAGGCGAAGACGACGGGGGGCGCGGAGCCGCCGGCCCCCGGACAGCCCAACCACGACGAGCGGATGTTGGACGAGTCGATCGAGGAGAGCTTTCCCGCGAGCGACCCGGCGACGTCATCGCGGCCCGGCAGCACCCTCGGCAGGCGGTACGCGACGACGCGCAAGAAGCGCCGCGGCTAGAGCGGCAAGGCGGTCGAGGTGATCAGGGGTCGCGCGCTTCTGCTTTTCGCTTGCGCGCTCGCGTGGCCCGGCCCCGCGCATGCGCTGCGGAACGAGGCGACGCCGACGAGCTTCCGGCTCACGCTCTCGGAGGATTTCGTGCACGCCAAAGGCGCGACGCTGCTCGCCGGGCGCTACGGCGGCGAGTGGGGCTTGCGCGCGGGCGCGTGGCTGAATGCCGACGATATGGAGCCCAAGCCGCACTGGATGGCGGGCTTCGACCACGTGTGGACGCTCGGGAAGTGGCGCCCGGGCATCGGCTTCGCCTGGATCGACCGGACGACCAACGTCAACGGAACGCACTGGCTGTTCGACGCCTCGCTCGCCTACGAGATCAATCGGCGCCTGTTCGTCGAGTACCGGCACCACTCGCACGGCTCGAAGCTCGGCATCCAGCGCAGCGTGCAGAACGGCGGCTGGAACCTGATCGGGATCGGGCTCAGTTTCGACTAGGGCTTCGATCAGCCTCGATCCGCGCGTGCGTGCGTCCGGCGAGCGCGAGGCCGAGCCCCGTCCCCAGGCCCCACGCGGCGTTCACGATCGGGCCGATCATCATGGCCGCCGGCGCCCAGCCCGCGGCGGCGGGCTGCCCCTTGAGCGGCGCGACCACGAACCATGCGACCAGCGTCGGCAGCACCGCGCCGAGCACCGTCGAGACGACGACCAGCCAGGCGCCGTCGAGACGCGCGAGCAGGGCGGCGAACACCACGCCCCACACGCCGCCCCAGAACGCGAGCGACCATACCTGGGGCACGCCCCAGGGCGGGGTCGGCGTCATCGAGTACGGCGCGCGCGGCGTCAGCTCGAGCGCGTGCAGCAGCGCGGCCGCGCCCTGGTGGAAGACGAGAACGGACACGGCGCCGGAAACGAATCCGACGACGATCCAGCGCGGCAGGCTCTCGCCGCCGTGGTGCAGGGTGTGTGTCGTCATGCGAGGCTCCTCAGACGGTTTCCATGTTGGGAATCGACCACGGCGGCGCGCGCGAATTCCCCGGAACCTCAGATCGCGGCGTAGTGCTCGAGCACCTGCTCGAGATCGCCCGGCGAGACCGGCTTGGTGAGGTGATGGTCGAAGCCCGCCGCGCGCGAGCGCACCTTGTCCTCCTCCTGGCCCCAGCCGCTCAGGGCGACGAGCAGGACGCCGCTGCCCCATCGCTGGCGCCGGACGCGCTGCGCGAGCTCGTAGCCGTCGATGTCGGGCATGCCCAGGTCGAGGATCGCGACGTGCGGGCGGAACTCCGGGCCGATGGCGAGCGCGTCCTCGCCGTTGTCGGTGGTGCGCACCTCGTCGCCGCTGAGCCGCAGGAGCTGCGCGAGCGTCTCCGCGGCATCCTGGTTGTCGTCGACGACGAGGATGCGGCGCGCGGGGTGCGCGGCGGCGGCGCGCGCGTCCTGCCGCGGCCGCCGCTCGAGCGCGGGCTCGACCACGAGCGGCAGCCGCACGACGAAGGTGCTGCCCTTGCCGAGCCCCTCGCTCGTCGCCGTGATCGTGCCGCCGTGGATCTCGATCAGGTTCTTCGCGAGCGTGAGCCCGAGGCCGAGCCCTCCGCCCGCGTTGTCGGAGGCGCGATCGACCTGGACGAACAGGTCGAAGATCGACTTCAGCTTGTCGTGCGGGATGCCGATGCCGTTGTCGGCCACGATGATCACCGCGTATCCCGCCTCGGAGCGCAGCGCCAGCCGGATGCGGCCGTGCGAGTGCGTGTACTTGGCGGCGTTGTTGAGCAGGTTGGCGACGACCTGCGCGATGCGTATCGGGTCGGCGTGCACGTGCAGCGGCACCGGCGTCATGTCGACCGTGAGCTCGTGCGACTTGGCGCGGATATGCGGCTCGGCGGTGTCGATGCCCTGGGCGAGCGCTTCCTGCAGCTGCACCACGGACCGGTGCAGCGTCGTCTTGCCCTGCTCGATGCGGCTGATGTCGAGCAGGTCGTCGATCAGGTGAACGATCTGCGCGAGCTGCCGCTCCATGACGTCGAGCGTGCGCGCGGTGCGCGAGTCCCCGCCGATGCGCTTCAGGATCTGCAGGCTGGTCGAGACCGGCGCGAGCGGATTGCGCAGCTCGTGCGCGAGCACTGCGAGGAACTCGTTCTTGCGCCGATCCGCCTCCTTGAGCGCGTCGGCGCGTCGGCGCAGCTCCTCCTCGAGATGCTTGTTCGCCGTGATGTCGATGAAGGAGGTCGCCACCGAGCTGTCGACTTTCGCGAGGAGATAGCGGAACCAGGTGCCGCCGTTCCCGTCCGGGTAGTGCACCTCGAAGTCCGACCCGCGGCCGGTCTCGCAGGTTTCGTGCAGCCGCTCGAAGAGCACGGTGGAGGCCACGGCGGGAAAGACGTCGAGAACGCGCGTGCCGACCAGGTCCTCCGGGTCGCGCTTGGCGAGCGCCGCGCCCGTGGCGTTGATGTAGGCGACGCGGAAATCGACGATGCGTCCTTCGGCGCGCACGCTCTCCAGCACGTCGTAGCCGTGCGGGGCCAGGTCCTGCGCGATCTGCAGCCGCTGCTCGGTCTCGCGCAGCGCGCGATGCGCGAGCGACCGCTCGGTCACGTCGATCACGATGCCTCGTATCCGGATCGCGCGGCCGCTCGCGTCGCGCGACACGTCTCCGCGCGATTCGAACCACACGACCCGGCCGTCGGGGCGGACGACGCGGAAGCCGTAATCGATCTTGTCGCCGCCGCACAGCGCGGCGCGCACGGCGCGCACGTGCGTCTGGCGATCGTCGGGATGGATGTACGCGAGCAGCCGGCGCGAGGGCCTGAACTCGCGTCCGGCGCCGAAGATGTCCGGCGTGCGGTCGCTCAGCCGCAGGACGTCGCTCGTCACGTCCCATTCCCAGGCGGCGACGCGCGCGCCCGACAGCGTGCGCCCGAGCAGCTGCGCCGACGCCCGCGCCTCGCGCCGCTCGCGCCGCGCGCGGTGGCCGAGCGCGATGATGAGGGCGCTGGACGCGGAATAGAGGGCGAAGCCGAGCAGGCCCGCGACGCTCGTGATCGACAGCGATCCGCGCGGCGTCATGAACATGAAGTCGCTGAAGAGATAGCCGGCGAGGGCGACCATCGCGGCCTGGACCCAGCCGCCGTACCACACCGCCGCGGCGACCGCGCCCAGCACGAGCGGCATCGCCCAGGCGTCGTGCAGCCACGGATCGAGCAGCCAGCGGACGAAAAGCGCGAGCGCAAGCGCGGCCGCCGGCACGAAGTGCCGCAAGGGGGTCCCATCGGTGTTCATGGTCGACACGGTCGCGAGAGGTCAGACCCTCCCACGATGATTGAGCCCTAGATTTGCTACGCGCCGAACCGGCGCCCTGATCCGAAACGTCCGGGTGCGCGGCGCCCGCGGTCGCCGTGCGCCACAAGGATCATTTGATCTGCATCAAACCGCGCTCGGCGATGGACGAAACGGCTCCGTGCGGGCCGGCGTGCGGATGTCACGAACGCGATGCGGTGGGCGCGCGGACTGGCCCGCGGCTTGCAATGCCGACAGCATGCGGTCCAAGAGCCTCAAGACCCGGATCACGGTCGCCGTCGCGCTTGCGCTGGTCGGCGTGGTCGCGCTCGTCTCTCTCGCGCAAGCGTACTTCGCCAAGGCGCAGATGCAGCGGCTGCTGCAGGCGCAGCAGTTCACGCTGGTCTCGATGGTGGCGCAGGACATCGACGAGAAGATCGACATCCGGGTGAAGTCGCTGGCGAGCGTCGCCCGCGTGCTTCCGGCGGAGCACTTGTCGAGCGCGCGACTCGTCCGCGCGGATCTCGACAATCAGCCCGACCTCGAGAGCCAGTTCGATGCCGTCGCCGCGATCCTGCCGTCCGGGCAGGTCCTGGCCACCTATCCGGATGCGCTCTCCGCCCGGAGGCTGAACCTGGGGGACCGGTCGTGGTTCAGGCAGGTCGTACGGAACGGCAAGCCGCTGATCTCCGAGCCGCTGCGCAGCCGGCTCACCGGCGACCCCCAGATCGTGTTCGCGGCGCCGATCTTCGGACGCCGCGGCGAGGTCGCGGGGGTGCTGTCGGGCACGCTCAACCTGTTCAAGCCGAATTTCCTCGGAGGCATCGGCGCGGCCAGCGTCGGGCGCACCGGGTCGTTCGCGCTGTTCACCCGCGATCGCACCATCGTGATGTCGCGGGACCGCGACCGCATCATGACGCAGGGACCCGCGCCCGGCGTGTCGCCGCAGTTCGACCGCGCCACCGGGGGCGTGGAAGGGTCGGAGGAGAACGTGACCAGCCGCGGGCTCCACGCCATCTTCAGCTCCAAGCAGCTGCAGACGGTTCCGTGGGTGCTGGTGGCCGCGCTGCCCGTCGAGGAGGCCTACGCGCCGGTGGTCGAAGCGCAGCAGCGGGTTCTGCTCACCGCGCTGGTCTTCGTCGCGCTGCTCGCGCCGGGGCTGTGGCTGGGAATGCGGCGCCTGCTCGGCCCGCTCACGGTCCTGCACGATGTGATCCGGCGGATCCGCGCCGGATCGGGCGATGTGCCGCAGGTCCTCGTCCGCCGCAGCGACGAGGTCGGACAGCTCGCGGCGGACTTCGAGGCGATGGTGCGCGAGCGCGGCGCGGCGGAGCGCGCTTTGCTCGAGAGCCAGCGCCGCCTCAGCCTGGCGATGGAAGGCTCGCAGCTCGCGCTGTTCGACTGGGACATCGCCTCCGGGGCCGTGTTCCTCAGCGAGCGCTGGTCGTCGCTCCTCGGCGGCGCCGCGGTGCCGCTGCGCACGACCTTCGCCGAGCTTGCGCAGAGCGTGCATCCCGAGGACTTCCCGCGCATGCGGGCCGCGCTGCACGAGGTCCTGAAGGGAGCGAGGCGCCACTTCTTCGCCGAGCACCGCGTGCGCACGCCGGCGGGGCAATGGCTGTGGATCCAGAGCCACGGCGAGGTCACCGCGCGCGACGCCGCTGGACGCGCGTTGCGCATGGTCGGCACGAACGCCGACATCACCGAGCGCAAGCGCGCGGAGCAGGCGCTGCTCGACAGCCGCGCCGAGCTCGAGCGCGCCGCCCGCTACGATGCGCTCACCGGGCTGCCGAACCGCAACCTGCTCGACGACCGGCTGGCGCAGGCGCTCGCGCGCAGCCGCCGCAGCGGCCATCCCGTGGCGCTGCTCTACGTCGATCTCGACGGGTTCAAGGCGGTCAACGACGAGCTCGGGCACGCCGCCGGCGACGCGCTCCTGAAGCAGTTCGCGGCGCACCTCTCGAGCTGCGTGCGCGAGAGCGACACGGTGGCGCGCCTCGGCGGCGACGAGTTCGTGGTTCTCCTCGACGGGATGAACCGCGCCGATGACGCCGGGGCGGTCGCGTGCAAGATCGTGGATTCGCTTCCGGCCGGGATCGACGTCGGCGCCGGGCGCGCCCGCGTGACGGCCAGCATCGGGATCGCCATCGCGGACGGCGACACCAGCCCCGACGATCTGCTGCGCCGCGCCGACGAGGCGCTCTACGAGGCGAAGCGGGCCGGCCGCAACCGGGTGCACCTGGCGCCGCCCGCGCATGCGGCGCGTGCGCGCGAGCGGCCGCTCTAGCCGAGCGTCTCGGCGACCGCCTTGGCGAACGCCTGCGTGCCGAGCGTCCCGCCGAGATCCGCCGTGCGCGTCGCGGGGTCGCGCAGCACCTTGTCGACCGCGGCCTCGATGTACTGCGCCGCGGCGCCGAGCGCCTCCGTCCCCGAGCGCCGGCCGATCCAGTCGAGCAGCATCGCCGCCGACAGGATCAGCGAGGTCGGGTTCGCGCGGTCCTTGCCCGCGATGTCGGGCGCGGAGCCGTGCTGCGCCTGCGCGACGCAGATGTCGTCGCCGGCGTTGATCGAGCCGCCCAGGCCGAGGCCGCCCGAGAGCTCGGACGCCTCGTCGGAGAGAATGTCGCCGTACATGTTCTCGGCGACGATCACGTCGAAGCGCTGTGGATCGCGCAGCAGCAGCGCCGCCATCGCGTCGACGATGACCTCCTCGAGCTGGACCTCGGGGAACTCGCGCGCGACCTTGCGCACCTCGCGCAGGAACAGGCCGTCGGAGATCTTGAAGACGTTCGCCTTGTGCACCGCCGTCACTTTCTTGCGCCTGAGCATCGCCGCCTCGAACGCGCGCCGCGCGATGCGGCTGCAGCACTTCGCCGTCACGCGGCGCACCGAGAGCGCCATGTCCTCGGTCGGCATGAACTCGCCCACGCCGAGGTGCATGTTGCGGTCGGCGTAGAAGCCCTCGGTGTTCTCGCGGTAGATGACGAGGTCGACCGGCTTGCCGGTGAGCCCGACGCCGAGGCGCGATTTCGCCGGCCGGATGTTGGCGTAGAGGTCGAGCTTCACGCGCATCTCGCCCGACGGGTTGAGGCCGCCGCGCTCGCGCGGCGGGTACTCGTAGGTCGAGAGCGGCCCGAGGATCACGCCGTCGACCTTGCGCGCCATGTCGAGCACGCGCTGCGGCAGCGTCGTGCCTTCCTTCTTCAGCGTGCGGAAGCCGATCTCCTCGAGGTGCCACTCGAGGCCGAGATCGAACAGCGCGTTGGCGCGGTCGAGGACGGCGATGGTGGCGGCGGTGATCTCCGGTCCGATGCCGTCGCCGGGAAGGACCAGGATCCTCATTGCGCGGGGATCTTCGCGTCGCGGATGAGCTTCGCGTACTGGCGCAGGTCGCTCCGGATGAGCGCGGCGAAATCCTCGGGCGAGCCGGTGACGATCTCATTGCCGCCCTGGGTCACGAGGCGCTCGCGCACGTCGGGCGCGGCGAGCGCCTTGCGGATCCCGGCATTGAGCTTGTCGACGATCGCGCGGTTCGTGCCGGCGGGCGCGAGCACGCCCTGCCATTGCGAGATGTCGAAGCCCGCGATCCCGGCTTCCTGCATCGTCGGCACGTCGGGCAGCGAGGACGCGCGCTTCGCGCTCGACACGGCGAAGGCGCGCAGCTTGCCGGCGCGGATCTGCGGCACCGAGGTGATGACGGTGTCGAACATGAAGGAGAGCTGTCCGCCGAGCAGGTCGGCGAGCGCCGCGGCGCTGCCCTTGTAGGGCACGTGCGTGAGCTGCGTGCCGGTCGAAAGCGCGAGCAGCTCGCCCGCGAGGTGGTTGCCGCCGCCGATCCCGGTCGAGCCGAAGGTGAGGGCGCCGGGCTTCGCGCGCGCCGCGGCGACGATGTCGGCGATGCTCTTGAACGGCGAGCTGGCGAGCGTCACCAGCACGTACTGGTACACGGTGGCCTGGGCGACCGGCGCGAAGTCGCGCAGCGGGTCGTACGGCACCTTGGCGTAGAGCACCGGGTTCACGACGATCGGGCCGCTCGCCGTGGCGAGCAGCGTGTAGCCGTCGGGCGCGGCCTTGGCGACGAGCTCCGAGCCGATGCCGCCGTTCGCGCCGGGGCGGTTCTCCACGACGAAGGTCTCGCCCAGGGACTCGCCGAGCTTCTGCGCGAGCGTGCGCCCGAAGATGTCGGCGGCGCCGGCCGCGACATAGGGCACGATCACGTGCACCGGCTTCACCGGCCATTCCTGGGCCGCGGCGGAACAGGCGCCCGCGGCAGCGGCGAGCGCAAGTCCAAGGATCGATAGCGGTTTTTCGATTCTCATGGAGCCGCATTATGCAACACCGGTGCGAACTGCGCCGGCCCGGCGTGGTCATAGTAGCGTCGTTGGGTACGCAGCCGCCTCCATGGCCGATCCCACCCGCATTCGAACAACAATTCCGGCTCGGCTCGACTCGCTTCCCTGGTCGCGCTGGCATTGGCGCGTCGTCGTCGCGCTCGGCATCACCTGGCTTCTCGACGGCCTCGAGGTCACGGTGGTCGGGGCGCTGAGCGCGGTGCTGCAGCGCGCCGACACGCTCGGGCTCTCCGCCGCCGAGGTCGGGTGGGCCGGCTCGGCGTACATCGCGGGCGCGGTCGCGGGGGCGCTCTTCTTCGGACGGCTCGCCGATCGCCTCGGACGCAAGCGCCTGTTCCTCGTGACGCTGGCGGTCTACGTCGCCGCCACGGTGCTCACCGGCCTCACCTGGGATTTCGCGAGCTTCGCGCTGTGCCGCCTGCTGACGGGCTTCGGCATCGGCGGCGAGGACGCGGCGATCAATTCGGCGATCGACGAGCTCATCCCGGCACGCGTGCGCGGCGTCGTCGATCTCGGCATCAACGGCACGTTCTGGGTCGGCGCGGCGCTCGGCGCCGGCCTCTCGCTCGCGCTGCTCGACCCGGACTGGATCGGCGCGCGCCTCGGCTGGCGGCTCGCGTTCGGCCTGGGCGCGGTGCTCGGCGTCGCGATCCTGATCGTGCGCCGGCACGTGCCCGAGAGCCCGCGCTGGCTGATCACGCACGGTCACGCCGAGCGCGCC
>DATDMW010000332.1:0-3400 GCA_036518595.1 Burkholderiales bacterium | reverse complement strand
GAGGAGTTCGCGCGCGCCGTGCGCGGCGAGGGCGCGCCGGAGATGGACGGCGAGCGCGCGACGCGCTCGCTCGCGGTCGTGCGGGCGGGCGTGCTGTCCGCGCGCACCGCGCGTCGCGTGGAAGTTGCGGAGATCATGGCGAACGACTGAGGAGATCGTATGACCCGGCGCATCGTGCAAGTCCTGTTCTTCGCCGCCGCTTTTTGCTTCGAATTCGCGGCGGGATCTTCTTTCGCGCAGGAGTCCGCCTACCCCGGCAAAGGCCCGGTCGAGATCACGGTGCTCTTCCCGGCCGGATCCTCGGCCGACGTGACGGCGCGCGTGCTCGCGGACGGCATGGCGAAGCAGCTCGGCACGCAGGTGCTGGTCGTCGATCGCCCCGGCGCGGGCGGCGCGATCGGCTACCGGCACGTGGCGGCGCAGAAGCCCGACGGCTACTCGCTGGTGTGGAACTCGAACTCGATCTCGACCACGTACCACTCGGGGCAGCTGCCGTTCGACTACCGGGCCTTCGACGCGGTGGCGCGCGTGCTGGTGGAGGCGCCGGTGGTCGCCGTCCGCGCCGATTCGAAGTGGCGCACGCTTGGCGATCTGATCGCCGATGCCAAGGCGCGGCCGAAGATGCTGACCGTCGGAAACTCGGGCGCGGGCAGCCACACGCATATCTCGTCGGTCGCGCTGTTCCGGACGGCGGGCGCCGAGGTGACCGATGTTCCCTTCCCGGCCGCGCAGACGGTGCCGAGCCTGCTCGGCGGTCACGTGGACGCGCTGGTGCAGCTTCCCGCGGCGCTTTCCAGCTACGTCAAAAACGGGCAGGTGCGTCTGCTCGCCGCGCTGACGCCCTCGCGCGATCCGGCGCTGCCCGGCGTGCCGACCGCGCGCGAGCAGGGCGTCGACGTTTCGCTCGAGGCCTGGCGCGGCATCGCGGTGCCGGCCGGGACGCCGAAGCCGGTCGTTGCCGCGCTCGAGTCGGCGATACGCAAGACCGCCACGAGCGCCGAGTTCGCGCAAGCGAGCGAGAAGCTCGGCGTCACGCCCGCGTTCATGCCCGCCGCCGAGTTCGGCGCGTTGATCGCACGCGAGGACGCGACGCTCGCGCGCCTGATGGAAATCATCGGGCTGAAGAAATAGTGGCCGACGCCAACCAGCCGCCGCCGCTCGCGGGCTACGACGCCTGGTCGCAGGACCGGCAGCTCGTCGACGCGGTCGAGCGCGAGGGCGGCGGATGGATCGCGACCGAGGCGAAAGCCATGGGCGAGCTCGTCGGCAGCGAGCGCATGCAGGCGCTCGCGCGCGACGCGAACCGGCACGAGCCCGAGCTGCGCACGCACGACCGCACCGGCGAGCGCATCGACGCGGTCGACTATCACCCGGCCTACCACGAGCTGATGGCGCTCGCCTTCGGCGCCGGGCTGCATTCGCTCCCGTGGACGTCGGCGCGCGCGGGGCGCTGGGTAGCGCGCGCGGCGCTCTACTACCTGTGGAACCAGGGCGAGAACGGCGTCGCCTGCCCGGTGACGATGTCGTTCGCGGCGGCGCGCCTGCTCGCCGTCGACGCGGCGCTCGAGGCCGAGTGGAAGCCGAAGCTCGTCGCGAACGGATACGATCCGCGGCCGCTGCCGCTCGCGCAGAAGCGCGCGGTGACCGTCGGCATGGCGATGACCGAGCGCCAGGGCGGCTCGGACCTGCGCTCGAACGAGACCGTCGCCGCGCCCGCGGGCGCCGGCGAATACCGGCTCGAGGGCCACAAGTGGTTCTGCTCGGCGCCGATGAGCGACGCCTTCTTCACGCTCGCGCGTACCGAGTCGGGCCTCAGCTGCTTCTTCGTCCCGCGCTCGCTCCCCGACGGCGCCCGCAATCCGTTCCACATCCAGCGCCTGAAGGACAAATGCGGCAACCGCTCGAATGCCTCCGCCGAGATCGAGTACCACGGCACGCGCGCCCGCCGCGTCGGCGACGAGGGCCGCGGCATCGCGACCCTCATCGAGATGGCGCACCTCACGCGCTTCGACATCGTGATCGCGTCGGCGGGAATGATGCGCGCGGGCCTGGTGCAGGCGCTGCACCACGCGGCGCACCGCCGCGCGTTCGGCAAGCGGCTCGCCGAGCACGCGCTCATGCAGAACGTGCTCGCCGATCTCGCGCTGGAGACCGAGGCCGCGATGCTACTCGCCTTCCGCCTCGCGCGCGCGTTCGACCGCGCGGGCGACGACGAGGGCGAGCGGCTGCTCTCGCGGCTCGTGACCCCGGTCGCAAAATACTGGCTGTGCAAGCGCAACCCGGCGGTCGCGCTCGAGGCGATGGAGTGCCTCGGCGGCAACGGCTACGTCGAAGAGGCGCCGCTCGCGCGGCTGTACCGCGACGCCCCCGTGAACGGCATCTGGGAAGGCTCGGGGAACGTCATCTGCCTCGACGTGCTGCGCTCGATCCAGCGCGAGCCCGAGACGCTCGAGGCGCTCATCCGCGAGATCGCCTCGGCCGGCAACGACTTCCAGACGCTCGCTGGCCGCATCGTCCAGCAGCTGCAGCCGTGGGACACGATCGAGCGTCGCGCGCGGCGCGTCGTCGAGATGCTCGCGGTCGCGCTGCAGGCGAGCCTGATGGCGCGCTTCGCGGCCGGCGACGCGGCGGAGGCGTTCCGCGCCTCGCGCCTCGGCGGCGACTGGGGCCGCGCGTTCGGGACGCTGCCCGCCGGCGCGAATGCGGAAGCGATCGTGCGGCGGGCAGGCTGGACGGGTGACTAGAAGCTCTGGCTGTACTGGATGCCGATGATGTCGATCGACGCCTTGTAGCTGCCGACGACTTGGCCGTTCACCTGAGCGTTTGTTCCCGGCTGGTTGATCGACGTGTTCTTGACGAACAGGTGCGAGTAGCCGAAGTCGAGCGTTCCTGCATTCGAAACGCGATATTGCCCCCCGACCGAGACCCAGTACCGGTCGTTGTCGGGCAGACGAGCGGTGCGATCGGTGTTGTTCACCGGGCTCTGGTCGTAGGCGAGGCCCATCTTGCTCGACCAGGCGTCGTTGTAGCGATAGTCCGTGCCGACCCCGACACGCCACGTGTCCTTGAAATTCTCGGGCGTGTTGCTGAGCTCGCTGCCGTCAGCGCGCAGGATCCTCAGCTGCGGGATCGAGGACCACCCGGTCCACGTCACGTCGGAAAGCAGCGTCCACCTGGCGTCGATCTTGTGGCTCAGCGCGGCGGAGAATGAATCGGGCAGCTTGAGGTCCAGCGTTACTCTGCCGTTCGCGAACTTGGCGGCGAGCGCACCGGTGGAATCGATCGCATTGAAGGTCGCAGCCGAGGGGACGTTGCTGAATGTCACGTCGCCTTCGACCTTGTACTTCATCTGCGAGCGGTACGACAGGCCCAGCCTCGTCTCCGCGGCCAGCTGGAACAT